>NZ_JAACYS010000001.1 GCF_009996845.1 Pallidibacillus pasinlerensis
CAGTTGATATCGGATAAATTGCTTTATTTTGATATAACTTTTCCACTTTTTCTTCATTAACTTTACTTCTTGAAATAAGGAAGACGAAGTAGCTTAGAATTCCAAATAAAATTGTAATAAAAAGTGCATGGAATAGCGCGATAATCAAATTAAGATTTAAAAAGACAACCATTGCACCAGTTGCGATTTGTGCCGAGATCAAACTAAAGGCGATGACCCATCCATAGTAGAGGATTGGTTTATCTTTATAAGATTTAACCGCAATAATCATTGTATACAAAATCCAAATAAATAAAATTCCTGCAGCGAATCGATGCCCCATTTGAATCCATTCATACGTGTTTTGTGGGAAATTCAATATGCCACTTTGACAAAATGGCCAACTGCCACATACCATACTTGATTCCGTATGCCTCACTAAAGCCCCGGTATAAATAACGATAAAACTATAGAGAAATAATCCGATTGTATGTATTTTCATACGCTTATCGATTACTAAAAGCTCTGCTTTAAATTTTTTATCGATCTCAAACACAAGCAAAGTAAGCAGAAATACTGCAGCAAAGGAAATTAAGGATACACCAAAATGAATGGCTAGTATAAAATCTGATTGACTCCAAATGACGTTTGCTGCTCCAATTAAACTTTGAATTATAATAAATCCAACAGCAATTGTCGATAATGTTTTTGTTTCACGGATATGTCCAATGTATTTCCAACAAAGAAAGGCAAATACTGTAACAACAATCGCAACAATACCAGTTACAATTCGGTGAGATAATTCAATGATTGTTTCAATCGTAATATTACTTGGGATCAATTGTCCATGGCATAATGGCCAAGATGTACCACACGCATCACCAGAGTTTGTTTTCGTTACTAATGCTCCACCTAATAAAAGAACAATCATCCCTAGACTAGATGCAACGGCAAGAAGTTTTAATTTTTTCAGCACTTGGTTCACCTACTTATTAGGATTATCGGTATAAATACCAATATCCGTAAAATTAAATAAAACACAAATAATCCAAATATAAAAATAATTCCTATATTTATATTTGTATCTAAAAACTCCCAATAAGTAAAATAATATACTATGTATTTTCAAAAAGTCACAAAATTGTCAAAAAAATTAACTCATTCGGTCACAAAAAACTATTATTTATGTTTAAATATAAGTTAAAGCGTATTTTTTGAAACGTTTTCAAAGGTTTTTGGTAGGCTTATCCAAAATTACTAATTTCAAATAATAGAAATCTTTTTCTGTATCGTTTATAGTAGTAAATGAAAAGCTTTTCCTTTGGTGGAAGGAGGCACAATTTTGGAAAGTAAAGCAATTAATAAAGAGATTCATCAAGGAAATGGAAATGTTGAAAAAGAGGAAGTAAAAACGTCTGTCTTTAAAGACTTTTTAGCATTAATTAAAATTGGAATTATTAATTCAAATATTATCACTGCAGTAACAGGAATGTGGCTAGCGTTACATTATAACGGCTTAAATTTCTTGCCATATTTAGATAAAGTTATACTTACGTGTCTAGGTGTTTGGTTAGTTATAGCAGGATCCTGTGCCTTGAATAACTATATCGATATTGATATTGATTCGAAAATGAAGCGGACACAAAAACGTCCAACTGTAACAGGGAACTTTACACCAGCTTTTGCGCTTACAATTGGATTATCCTTTGTTACTGTTGGTTTAATATTTCTATTTGCTACATCTGTTTCAGCAGGGATAATCGGTGCTTTCGGTTCATTTGTTTATGTCGTTCTTTATTCAATGTGGACGAAAAGGAAATATACGATTAATACAGTAGTTGGAGCTTTTTCCGGAGCTGTACCACCGTTAATCGGTTGGGCAGCAATTGATCCAGATCTTCACGTAGTAGCATGGGTTTTATTTATCATTATGTTTATTTGGCAAATCCCTCACTTCCTGGCACTTGCTATGAGAAAGACAGAAGAATATCGTCTTGCAGGAATTCCGATGCTACCTGTTGTATATGGATTTGATATAACGAAAAGACAAATAATGATTTGGCTTATCTGTCTTTTACCTTTACCATTTTTCTTTACAGACTTAGGAATCCTCTTTGTGATATTAGGTACAGTTTTAAATGTTGCATGGATTCTAATTGGAGTTGTAAACTATAGAAAAGATGATATGAAATGGGCAACTAAGATGTTTGTTTTCTCTCTAAATTATTTAACTATTTTGTTCGTCGGAATGATTATTGCTACTTTGATTTAAATATATTTAAAACTATTAAATTTTCATATTAATACGTTAGCAACGATGTTAACCTCTGTTAATATGAAAATTTTTTGAGCAAAATTTTTGAAAAATTTAAAATAAAATATATAATGAAAACAGTTATAAAAGTAATAGAATATGTTTTATTTTGAATAAAAGGGGAGATTCACGATGAAAAAATGGGGGCTTTATCTTTCTCTACTAATCTTTGCACTCATTCTAACAGCATGTGGAGAACCTTACTTATCAACATTAAAACCAGCAGGAGAAGTTGCAGAAAGACAATTTAATTTACTCCTATTAAGCACCGGAGTTATGACTTTAGTTATCGTTGTTGTTGTTATTATTTATGTCATTGTACTAATCAGATTTAGAAGGAAAAAGGGAGAAGAAGACAAAATCCCTGAACAAGTTGAAGGTAGTCACAAATTGGAAATTATTTGGACGATTATTCCTATCATCTTAATCCTCATTTTAGCAGTACCAACAGTAGCAGAAACATTTAATTTAGGGGACGTGTCTGAAAGGGATAAAGTTGATAAAGATGGAAATCGAGAGAATTTAGTTATCAATGTCCGTGCAAGTCTTTATTGGTGGGAATTTGAATATCCAGATCAAGGTATAGTTACATCTCAAGATTTAGTAGTTCCAACAGATGAAAAAATTTACTTCAATCTAATTGCTTCTGATGTTAAGCATGCTTTCTGGATACCTGCAATAGGTGGAAAAATTGATACAAATACAGATAACGAAAACTCGTTTTATTTAGTATTTGATGGAGAGAAAGCGGATGAAGCTGGAAATATATTTTATGGAAAATGTGCAGAATTATGTGGTCCATCCCATGCGTATATGGACTTTAAGGTTAAGGCTGTACCAAGGGCAGAATTTGATGAATGGGTTGTAGCAATGCAAAACTTTGAAGAGCCAGAGCCACAAACGGCAGTAGCACAACAAGGAAAAGAAATTTTCGAAAATAGTTGTATTGGATGTCATGCTGTATCTGCTGAAAATTCGATGCCAGCTGAAGCACGGATTGCACCAAATTTAGCAGACTTTGGTAATCGAACAAGAGTAGCTGGAATACTCCCTTATACGAAAGAAAACATCAAAGAATGGATACAAAATCCTGGTGATATAAAGCCTGGAAACTTAATGTATGACTCTGCGAATTTTTCGGAAGAAGAACTTGATGCTTTAGCTGAATACTTAATGAGTTTAAAAGCGCAAGAATAATAGATTTTTAGAGGGAGGTAAAAGCAATTGAGTACTATTGCGGTTAGGAAAAGCTTTTTATCCACTGTTTGGGAATATCTAACGACAGTGGACCATAAAAAGATTGCGCATCTATATTTAGGTGCTGGTGGTTTCTTCTTCTTGCTTGGTGGTCTTGAAGCTTTATTCATCCGTATCCAATTAATGAAACCACAAAATAATTTCGTAAATGAGCAGTTGTTTAATGAACTTATGACAATGCACGGAACAACAATGATTTTCCTTGCAGCAATGCCATTATTGTTCGCGTACATGAACGCGGTTGTGCCATTGCAAATTGGTGCACGGGATGTAGCGTTTCCGTTTTTAAACGCATTAGGATTTTGGCTGTTTTTCTGGGGCGGAATTTTCCTGAATTTATCATGGTTTTTAGGCGGAGCACCTGATGCAGGTTGGACATCTTATGCATCATTATCATTAGCTTCAGAAGGACACGGTATTGACTTCTATACATTAGGGATTCAAATATCTGGTTTCGGAACATTGATGTCGGGAATCAACTTCTTAGCAACGATCATAACGATGCGAGCACCAGGAATGTCCTTCATGAGAATGCCATTATTTACATGGACAACATTTATTGCATCATCACTTATTCTTATGGCATTCCCACCATTAACAATTAGTGTGTTTTATTTGATTTTTGACAGATTATTCAATTCAGCCATTTTTGACGTTACATTAGGTGGAAACACAATTATTTGGGAACACTTCTTCTGGATTTTCGGACATCCTGAAGTATACATTTTAATACTACCAGCTTTTGGCATTTTCTCGGAAATTATTCCGACATTCTCTAGAAAGCGCTTATTCGGTTACTCATCCATGGTCTTTGCAACAATTCTTATTGGTTTCTTAGGATTTATGGTTTGGGCTCACCATATGTTTACAACTGGCTTAGGAAACGTAGCGAATGCGATTTTTGCCGTTGCTACAATGGCTATCGCGGTGCCAACAGGAATTAAAATCTTTAACTGGTTACTCACAATGTGGGGCGGAAGTATAAAAATTACCGTACCGATGATTTGGGCATTAGGATTTATTCCATCCTTTGTTATGGGGGGGGTAACAGGTGTTATGCAAGGTATTGCTCCTTTAGATTACCAGTTACATGATACGTACTTTATCGTTGCTCACTTCCATTACGTTATTATCGGTGGGGTAGTATTTGCAATCTTTGCGGCGGCACATTTCTATTGGCCAAAAATGTTCGGTAAAATGTTAAGCGAAAAGTTAGGTTATGTTACGTTTGCTTTCTTCTTCGTTGGATTCCATATGACGTTTTTCGTACAGCATTTCTTAGGATTAATGGGAATGCCACGAAGAGTCGCAACATTCTTACCAGGTCAAGGGCTAGACTTGTATAACTTTATCAGTTCTTTAGGTGCAATATTAATGACAATTGGAGTAATTGTCTTGTTAGTAAATATTGTAATTACAAGTATGAGTAAACAACAGGTTGCCAACGATCCGTGGGGAGACGGTCGTACAATTGAATGGGCACTTCCATCACCACCGCCATACTATAACTTTAAACAATTACCATTAGTGCGCGGTCAAGATACTTGGTGGCTTGAAAAGATGGAAGGTAATAAGGAATTACCACCTGCTGAACCATTACAAGACATTCATATGCCGAAAGGTTCGATACTTCCATTCTTTATCGCATTAGGGTTATTTATTGCCGGCTTTGGAGCAATGTATAACCCGCTCAACCAAGTTGGAGACGGTCATCCGATGGGAACTGTCGTATTAATATTTGGTCTTGCAATGACGTTCGGTACGATGCTACTCCGTTCACTGCGTGACGATCTCGGATATTACATTCCAAAAGAAGAGTTAGAGGACGATGATGCGAAGGGAGGAAAAGTTTCATGAATTTATTAGAACAAAAATTCACGCCAGAAACTTGGCCAGAGCATCCTGAAACGTATACACAAGAAGGAAAAAATAAATTTATTGGCTTCTGGCTATTCCTAGCGGGTGAGACCGTCCTTTTCGCATCCCTTTTCGCAACGTATCTAGCGTTAAAGGATTCGGTTCCAAATTCAGATCACGCCTTAGCAGCTGATATTTATAGCTTGGAATTAGTTTTTATCATGACAGCCATCCTGTTAACAAGTTCGTTAACGAGTGTGTATGCGATTTATCATATGCGTAACTACAATTTTAAACAAATGCAACTATGGTTCTTTATTACCGTTTTACTAGGGCTATCTTTCTTAGCCCTAGAAATCTACGAGTTTACTCATTATGTGTATGAATACAGCTTTACATTCGGTAGTAGCGCCTTTAGTAGTGCATACTACACTCTCGTTGGCACTCACGGTGCCCACGTATGTTTTGGATTAGGATGGATTACAGCACTAATCATTAGAAATCAAAAACGTGGACTGAATTTATACAATGCACCGAAATATTATGTTGCAAGTCTATACTGGCACTTTATCGATCTTGTATGGGTCTTCATCTTCTCTGTAGTTTATTTAATGGGAATGTTGGGGTGAAGCGAATGGAAAATAATATGAATAAACAGGAGTTGCGTGCACAATACGAATATCGAAGAAGAAAAAGCGCTGAAGGGATGCGGCTTCAATTAATTAGTTTTGGCTTAATGGCTTTTCTGACTATAATTTCATTTTTAGCTGTAGGTTATGGTCTGCCTAAGAGTTTTGTAGTTCCTATCTTACTACTACTTGCTAGTGTTCAAGCGCTTTTTCAACTGTATTATTTCATGCATGCAAGTGAAAAAGGACATGGTATGGTCATGTTCTTCATGTATTCGGCAATGTTCGTCGCATTCATTACTGTACTTTGCTATATGACAATTATTTGGTGGTAAATAAAGTGCTATGTATAGGGGCTGTCCAGATTACAATCTGTCCCAATTTTGCACATATTAAATTGTAACTTCACGAATTTTTTGGAAAGAAGGGGGCGGGTCAATAAATGGGCTAGCCCCTTGTCTGTTTCATATAGATTAAAAGAAACGAAGTAAAAAGTCGAAATTATGTCAAATATCCTTATTTACTACACGTTGGAAAAATATGTATAATTATTATTATAAAGGGGTGCTCTATGTTTTATCAACTTGATCAATTTGGTTTTCGTGCGTTGTGGAGTCCGTATCTTTTTCTATTTATTTTAGTTATCACTGGATTATTTTTCTTTGTAACAATAAAAAAACGGCATTGGTTTGAAGGAACAGAAAAACTAACGAAAAAACAAGGTGCCCTTTTTGTTACCGCAGCACTTCTCGTTTATATTTTAAAAGGGTCACCAATCGATTTATTGAGCCATTTAATGTTTACTTTTCATATGATTCAGATGGCTTTTTTACTACTATTAGTTCCGCAATTACTAATCTCGGCTATTCCAATTTGGATGTGGAAAAAAATCCTTTCATTATCAATTATTAAACATATATTCAAACTTTTTACAAAACCAATTGTAGCGCTTATTTGTTTTAATGGATTATTCTCGTTTTATCATATTCCGTTCATATTCGACAAGGTTAAAACGAATATTTGGTATCATAGTATTGGAACAACAATATTGTTTATTTTTGCATTGTTTATGTTCTGGCCATTATTAAATAAAGTTGAGAAATCACCATTACAAGGGTTATGGAAAGTTGGTTATTTGTTTGCTAACAGTGTATTAATAACACCTGCGTGTGCATTAATCATTTTTAACAATGAACTTATTTATGCTGCATACTCAAATTATCAAAGTTGGATTCAGTCTTTGACATTATGTGTTCCGCCTGAAGTAATTTCAAGTTTACAATTATCAGGACCAGAAATGTTTAATATAATGCCACCACTATATGATCAGCAATCAGGTGGGGTATTGATGAAAATATTACAAGAATTCTTTTACGGTATAATTTTGTATAAAGTTTTAACGGAGTGGTATCGAAAGGAACAACAACAAGGGCCTGATCCGATTAATCAACAATGGAGAAACATATATAAAAACTAATAAAATAGGTTCCTAGAATACAATACTTAACAAAGAGGTAGCAATTATGGAGAAATTTTATTTTTGGCCTACTGTAAGTACAGCATTTATCGTATTAAGTGCAATCTGTGTTGCAATAGGTTGGTATTTCATTAATCAGAAAAAGATAGAGACGCACAAAAAATTAATGCTGACAGCTGCTGTTTTTGCTGTCATATTCCTGACAATTTATTTAACTCGGACAATTTTTATCGGAAATACATCCTTTGGTGGACCTGAAAATTTAAAATGGTTTTACCATACGTTTCTAATTTTCCACATTATCCTTGCTACTGTTGGTGGCGTTTTAGGTCTACGGACAATTTATTTAGGATTAAAAGACTTGTTAGATAAACACCGGAAACTTGGGCCAATTACAAGTATAATTTGGTTTTTTACAGCAATTACTGGTGTTACCGTATACGTGTTATTGTATGTACTGTATCCAGGTGGAGAAACAACATCAATGATTAGAGCAATATTTGGGTTTTAAAAAGCGGCTGTCCAAAAAGTCAATTTTTAGACATTATTGATGGAATTATTCGGTACTTTGGCGGACGCTTTCCGCGGGCACGGCCTCAGCCTCCTCAACGCACAAGCGCGTTTGCGGAGTCTATAGGCTCGTGCTGTTCCCGCTGGAGTCGCCGCCAATTTTCCTCATAAAAGATCTGTATTTTCTACTTTTCGGACAGCCCCTTCTTTACTGTGTATATAGTTGATGGATACGATTGTTTTTATAAAAACGTAATGATCATTCCTCAGATACTTCTACTTCGTTTTTTTCAGCTAAAGGCTCAAGTTCAGAATACGCCGCTTCTAAAATTTTCCGACATTGATTGACTAAAGCCTTTGGAAAGTTTTCATCCTCTCCATACTCAACTCCATGTGGATAATAATGTTTCCCTAAAATCGGCACTTTTAATTGAATTGTTGCTTCTTGGGCACCAATATCGCCTTCAATGGCAACCCCTTGCACCCTTAAATAATATACATGGTCATTAAGAACGATTTTCCTATCGTATGTAACTCTTTCATAATCCCATGCACCAGGACGAATTAATCCGTATTGCGGTAGTATGTCATCTAACGTATTTAAGTCTAAGATTAACGTTTCAATACCCGTATTTTCAATGTACATCGTTTCCCCTCCAACTTCATATTTAAATCCATTCTATAAATTTATCATAGATGAAAATTGCTTATATTTCAACGAATAAAAGGAATTTTCCGTCGATTAAAACTTTTCTATAAAAACCCTGTTGATACATAATACAATTTTAACGGTTAGTTAACGAAGTTGATATTTATTATAAAAAAATAAAATGGTATAATTAGTAATAAAAATTGTTCGGAGATAATAAGCTATCAATTAAAAATAGTAGGAATCGAAATACTTATTAAGTAGAGTTATTCTAATTAGGAAAAATTTTTCATATAATGTAACGAGATATTATTAGGTGTTAAGAAGGGAGGGATTCCTCTGAAGAGTTTATTCCGAATTTTAGTTGTACTTACAATTATATTAGTAATCGGCATATCATTAAATATATTTCAAACAAATGAAAAGATATTAGTAGAAGAATCCGATGTAGTCAAAGATGAAAAATTAGATGTTAATGAGGAAAGCCTTCCTAATGAAGAAAATCGACCAACTGAGGGTATATCTACTTATATCGGTCAGACCATTGATACCTTCCAAAAAGAATATGGAAAGCCTACCCGTATTGATCCTTCTTATTATGGATATTCCTGGTATATATATAACAATGATGATCGGTACATGATGGTCGGCGTTTTAAATCATTCGATCGTTTCGATTGCTGTTGCAACAGCAAATATTGATACAAGCCCATTTAAAATTGGTGAGAATTTAGAATCTGTTTATCAAAAGATGACAATGCAACCGGAAATCGAATTGAAAATAGAGGAAGGAGTTTATCGTTTTGAATTATTTGAAGACGACTTAAATATTAATCCATTGATTCCGTTGGGGGATATATTTGCTCAACTGTATTTTGACCAGTTTGAAGGAAATTTATTGTTTATTCGGTTTATGGATGAAAAAACATTAGTTAAACATCGACCTTATGATATGACATATCGTGGGAAACTAATTGAAGCGGGTCCCATGACTGATGAAGAGTGGTCGTTAGCAGATTCGGCAACTGAAAAACAAATTTTTGAATTAACGAATATTATTCGAAATGAATTTTCGTTGGAAGAGTTAACATGGGATGAAGCAGTAAGAGAAGTTGCATTTAATCATAGTGTCGATATGTTTGAAACAGAAACTTTTTCCCATGAATCTGAAAAATTTGGCCAATTAGCTGATCGATTAGCAAGGGGAAACATCTTTTTTGAATCAGCAGGTGAAAATATCGCCTATCAATATACGGACAGTATCGCAGTCGTAAGTGGTTGGTTAAACAGTAAAGGGCACAGGGATACATTATTAAATGAAAATTTCACCCATATTGGAGTAGGTGTATATAAAAAATATTATACACAAATCTTTTTAGAAAAATCGTGGGAATAAAATGAGGGTTGTCTTTAAGACGGTCCTCATTTTATTTATATTAATCTTTAGTGGCTTACGCTTTTATAAAACATTTTCATAAGCAAAACGATTGTACTACTAAAAATCTGTTCCCTCTTTTGCTCGCGATTCATAGGCTATATATATGGCTGATTCGTGAGGTGAGGTAGATGACTAAAACAAAAACGAAAAAAGTTGATGAATTTAAACAATTTGTTAAGCGACACCCTGATTTGATAAAAGAAGTTAGAAAGGGTAACACAACTTGGCAACAACTATTTGAAGAATGGTACTTACTAGGTGAAGACGATCCTTCATGGCGTAAATATAAACGAGAGTCTTCCAAGCAATCCGCCAACAAAAAAACAGAAAAGGATTCTGATGAAAAAACAGGATCTGAATTATTTATGCAAATTATAAATTATGTAAAAAAATTAGACATGGACCAAGTTCAACAACATATTGAACAATTAAATACTGCTATTGAATCCCTCCAACAATTTTTAACCGAGATGAATAAAAACCAGAATGAAACGGATGGAATGAACAATATGAGAGGACGACGAAGAGGTCCAAGAAATCCATTCGCCTTTCGAAAAGACTAGAGGAAGTGATTAAACTTGAGAAAAGAAGTATATAATTATATTGTCAGTAAAAAGGATTTACAAAATTTTATCCGTGAACACCCTGCTTGGTATCAAGAGTTATCGAGACGTCCTTGGAAGTTAAAACAATTTGAACAAGAAGCAATGAAGTATTATAAGAAAACGATTCCTGATCGAGTTGAAAAAGTATCGATGGGGATGAATATAGCGTATATGATGTTGTCAATGTTAGAAAATATGAATCAGTCGACATAAAAGCACTTTTTAACAGTTCTAAACCAATATTTATAAGCAATATAATTTATAAAGACTGTCCAACCTCTTTGTATGAAATATTCAGTAAATGAGGTGTAAAATTGGACAGTCTTTTATACATAAAAATAAGACAATTCAGTAAATGAAAAAACTAAAATTCCAATTTATTTATAATTTATGATATGATAAAAAGAGGAGGTGCAAATATGCTTGCAACATTAGAAAGAGTACAAATTTTAGATACGGCTGAAGATATTGCACGAATGATTATTGATAGCGAAGTGGCAGAAAATTATCGCCAACGTTTATATAAAATGAAGACTGATCCAGAAACACAAAATAAAATTAATCGTTTTACGAAACTGAAAGAACAGTATGAATATGTTCAACGATTTGGACGTTATCATCCAGACTATCAAACGATAATGAAGGAGACTCGCCTTGCAAAACGTGAGATGGATATGGACGATAACGTTGCCAGCTTTAAACAGGCAGAAACAGCCTTACAAAATCTACTAGATGAAATTAGTTATATTATCGGTCGATCCGTTTCTGAAAGTGTAAAGGTTGACACAGGTAATCCATTCTTTGAAACTAAACATAAAGTAGGTTGTTCAACAGGTGGTAGTTGCGGCTGTAGTGCGTAATTTAGAATTTGAGATAGAAATAGGGGAAGATATATGATTGGACAAAGACAAGGGATGATCGTTTGGTTTTATTCGTTAAAAGCTGCAAAAAATTTAAGAAAATATGGTAATGTACATTATATTTCGAAACGATTAAAATATGCTGTTCTTTATTGTGATATGGCAGAATGTGAAGCGATTATGGAAAAGTTGAAAGGTTTATCATATGTAAAACGTGTAGAACCTTCCTATCGTCCATTTTTAAAAACAGAGTTTGAAAGTAAAAAAACGGATGAAACAAAAGAAGAACTTGATTATAAACTAGGTTTTTAGTTAGTGAGCTGTCAAATGACAGCTTCTTTTTTTCTACTTAATATTAGTTAAAAAGTCATAGTAAGTTTTCCGTAATTAAAGTTTTATATATTGTATAATAATGTTATAGACAATTTTGAAGGAGTATTGGTAGATGCGAAAGACGGGATGGGCAATTTTTCTTATTTTAACCCTTTCTTTAATAGGATTTATTTATTGGCAATGGAATGAGTTTAAAGGTATTTCGATTTTAAACGATCAAGATAAATTAGAACAACAAATTGAAATAAAGCAAAAAAGTGATCGACTCATTATTTCACATACATTTTTCCATGTGAATGGGGATGAAATTTCAGTAATTTATCCAGAATTGATTTCTGAGATTAAGTGTGGGAATGAAGGAAATATTGAATGCCGTGAAGTTATAAATGTTGACAATAAAAATGTTCATTACCATTATGAAATTCGCTTTGATTCTGCCCATAGTTCACATATTTTGCAAGATTGGTTCGTTAAGTTAAATAATATTCCAGTTAATGAAACTACAATTAATATAACAGTTGATAATGAGATTACCGGTTATTGGGCAACGAATGCACCGTTAACTTTTTATGATGAAATGGAAAATGTTCGTTACTTTTCTTTTGTCAGTCAACAAACTGAAAATCTTCCGCTCATCTGGCATAAGGAACCACTTCAATATACGAAAGTTAATGAAAAAATTCCACTTTATTATGAAGGAGAAATTAATACTGAAACCCTTTCTTTTCTAGAAGTTTTTACTAAGCTTGAAAATAAGAAATACCCAACGCTAATTATATCCAATGAATTTTCACCACAATCTCTATCAGGTTTAGTGATTACTTCATCAAATGATGAGCCAAATCAGATTGAAATGGACTGGATTACTCGATTTCTAATGGAAAATTATTCGGATGGAAAAGAAGAGGAGCGCTGGTTATTTGATTTGTTAGCTGCTTATATCGCAGATTATACTCCAGCAAATGAACTTCAATTATATATAAATGAATTGGAAAAAAACGTATCAGAAGA
Source organism: Pallidibacillus pasinlerensis (assembly GCF_009996845.1). Lineage (GTDB taxonomy): Bacteria > Bacillota > Bacilli > Bacillales > Caldibacillaceae > Pallidibacillus > Pallidibacillus pasinlerensis. The sequence continues at coordinate 12,919 of NZ_JAACYS010000001.1, forward strand.
AGAGAAGCAACAATGGATTACATTAATTTTACAGGATAATCGTTATGGAAAGATTGATGCTAAAATATTAGATTATTATTTAGGGCAAATTAAAAATATGAATACATCCTTTTTTGAAAGGTGTCAAACTCAGTTAGGTTCTTACGTTGAAATGTATTTCACGATGAATAAACCGATTATTCTTCAAGGAAATCGTGAGTTAGATGAGCCTGTGATTATTAAAAATCAACATATGTATTTGCCTTTTGAAACGATTATTAGCGAATTCGGATTTGATTTTAAAAAAATATCAGATACCGAATTTTATATAACGGATGGTGTAGATGTTTACCGTTTTTATAAAAATCGCGATATATTTATTTTTAATGAAGAAATGTATGGATTCTTTGCGAATGAAAAAATTGATCCAATAATTATTATTGATGAAAAAATATATGCAACGGAAAAAGTGTTTAGTGATATCTTTAAATTTGAATTGTATAATTTAGAAGAACAAATACAAATTTATTAAGGCACGATAATATAGGGGTTGCTTATAATAGCAGCCCCTTTTACGATTTTTCCTTGACGGACGCTTCCTTTATAAAGAATAAATTAAGTAACAAAATGTAAAAAAATCCCTGTAGGAAAATCTACAGGGCTCCTTCAAACTCTATTACAAGAGTGAAGGCAAAGGGAGAGGAGAAACCGGAGGAAGAACTTATGGGGAAACGTAAGTCTTCTCCGCGGTTGGCAACAACACCATCGTTATTTGATGTTGTCATTTTCATTATGACCAAATTCATTTTTCTTATACATTATTTTTGGGAAAAATTGTGTTTGTTGACAGTAGCCTTTCTTTTCTATTTATGATAGGATGATAAACGAATTAAATTTTTCAAAAAGTGAAGATGATTCGATAGGTAGAATTTAGGTGATAATTTGCGTGTAATATCAGGTTCTCAAAAAGGAAGACAATTAAAAGCAGTACCGGGAAAAAATACGCGACCAACGACGGATAAAGTAAAAGAGTCCGTATTTAATATAATTGGTCCATATTTTGACGGTGGTTTAGGTCTTGATTTATTTGCTGGAAGTGGTGGCCTAGGGATTGAAGGGATTAGTCGTGGCCTTGATAAGGTTTTATTTATTGATAGCGATTACAAAGCGATTCGAACGATAAAAGAAAATATTAAACTATGTGGATTCGAAGCGAAGGCAGAAATTTATAAAAATGATTGGAAGCGGGCGTTAGAGATTATTATTGAACGTCAACTTAAATTTGAAGTTATTTGGATGGATCCGCCTTATAAGAAAGACGTTTATACAACGATTTTAACGAAAATTTCAAATCATCAACTTTTAGATAATACAGGTATTATTGTCTGTGAACATGCAAAAGAAAATATATTACCTGACCAAATTGAAAGTCTCGTAAAAACTCGGACGGTCCACTACGGCACGATTTCAATTTCATTATATCAATATACTGACTAGGAGGATGCGAAGTGGAAAGGATTGCAGTATGTCCAGGGAGTTTTGATCCAATTACAAATGGACACCTAGATATAATAACACGTGGTGCAAAGATTTTTGATAGAGTGTATGTTACAGTTTTACATAATGCAGAGAAAACGACGAACTTATTTGATTTAGAAGAACGTCTTCGTCTAATTAAAGAATCAACAAAAGATATTCCGAATGTAGTTGTTGATTCCTTTAACGGTCTATTAGTAGAGTATGCTAAAAGTGTTAATGCAAAAGTCATTCTTCGTGGTCTACGAGCAATTTCTGACTTTGAATATGAAATGAGAAACGCAGCGATGAACCGAAAGTTAGATCAAGATATCGACACATTCTTTATTATGACGAACAAACAATATTCATTTTTAAGTTCAAGTATTGTTAAAGAAGTGGCTAAGTATCGTGGTGATGTGTCTGACCTTGTACCACCGGTAGTTAATGAAGCATTAATAAAAAAATTTAATAAGTAATAAAATGTCTGACACCATGAAAAATGTATTTATTCGTTTTTCTTTGGGTCAGACTTTTTTTATTTAATAAAATGTTTTTTTGTATAAATGAATAGATAGGTTACAAGGGCTGTTAACGTAATAATCGGCCCGATTTCTGTAATGTAATTGAGCACATTTGAGGCATGATCTTGATTTAGGAAAAAGACAGGTTGTGAAATAGCCGCATCTTTTAATTTGTTTTCATAAATTGGAACCCAAATAAGGAGGGTTAATACTGACGCAAAAATACCTTGTAAAAATCGAGCGAAAAAAAATGGTGCAAAACGAATATCGCTTTTAGAAAGGATACTCGCAACTTGAGCTTGAATACTAAAGCCACCAAAGGCTAATAAAAAGGAAACGACAATCGATTGTTCTAGTAAGGTTACATTTTTCGTTTCACTTATTAAATCACTGCCAATTGTCATTTCGAACAGTCCTGAAATAAAGGGAATACCTAAATTAACGGGTATTGATAGTAATGAAAAAATAAATTGGACACTTAATGCAAAAAAGTCCGTTATGTTCATAATTGACAATAGGCGGTTAACAACTGAAAAAAGGATAATAAATCCACCAATCATAAGTAGTGTATTAATTGACGATATTACGGCGTCACCAAGTAATTTTCCGAACGGTCTTTTGTCAGCTATCCTCGTTTCGTGCATTTTTTTAAAGGCTTCTATAACGGAGAATTTAGTCTTTTCACCTTTTTCTTCTTCTTTTCTACCGTAAAAACGCATAACAAATCCTACAAATATGTTTGCTGTATAATGTGATATTGCTAAAATGATTCCTAACTGCGGATTGTGGAAAAAACCGACAGCTACTGCCCCGAAAATAAATAATGGATTCGCACAACTTGTAAAGGCAACAAGTCTTTCTGCTTCCAATCTTGTAAGTTGATTCTCTTCCCGTAGCAGAACGATAAATTTCGCACTAGCAGGGTTTCCTGAAGCCATTCCCATCGACCACACGAAGCCACCAACTCCAGGTACGCGAAACAATGGTCGCATTAATGGTTCTAGTAATACCCCGATAAATTTTACGACTCCAAAACCGATGAGCACTTCAGCTATGATAAAAAAAGGAAGTAAGGACGGGAAAACGACCTCCCACCACGTATGTAATCCATATATTGAGGCTTCAAGTGCTTGTTTTGGATGAGAAATTAAAGCTATTGCAAAAACCAAAACGGAGGATGCTAAAATAATTGTTACTAATTTTGATGTTTGCAAGTTTATTTCCTCCTTACATTTTTACCCAATAAAATTAATATAATAAAATACATACTTGTCCAATGTTCCTAAACTAATGTATGAATGAAAGGAGTAAAAAAGAATTAAAATAGACTACAATCTTCTGTGGAAAATTTTTAATCATAATTGATGTAATTTACTTTTAAACCAGTTCATTTATATATTTGTAGTGTAAAATAGATATATTATAAAACTTTAAGATTTAAAGAATAGGGGGAACAAGATGGGGGAACCGAAAATTGGTTTAGCATTAGGCTCTGGTGGTGCTCGGGGCTTTGCACATGTTGGTGTTTTAAAAGTATTAGAAGAGGAAAATATTCCAATACATATGATTGCAGGTAGTAGTATGGGGGCATTAGTTGCTGCGTTTTATGGTGCAGGACATAGTATAGAAAACATGTTAAAAATCGCCCATTCATTTCAACGAAAATTTTTTATCGATGTGACAATGCCTCCGAAATTGGGCTTTATTACCGGAAATCGAATTAAGGAGTTTATTCGGCTTTTTACCCATAATAAAAACATTGAACAATTAAATCCTGAAATCGCCATAGTTGCAACGGACATTTATAATGGTGAAAAGGTTGTTTTTCAATCTGGCCCTACTGCTGAAGCGGTACGAGCGAGCATATCAATCCCAGGAATATTTGTGCCGGAAGTTATTGATGGAAAGATGTTAGTTGATGGCGGTGTCGCTGATCGAGTACCTGTCTCTGTTGTGAAAGAAATGGGTGCTGATATTGTAATTGCCGTTGACGTTTCTGGTTTAAATAAAAATCCGGAAATCACAAATATTTATGGTGTTATTTTACAAAGTCTTGATATAATGCAGCAAGAACTTGTCCAAAATCGCGAGCTTTTATCGGATATTTATTTGCGTCCGCCTATTCAACATTTTAGTTCGTATGCCTATGATAAAATTGACACATTAGTGCAAGCTGGAGAAGAAGTAACCCGAAAGGCACTGAAGGAAATTAAAAGCGTAATCCAAAGTTGGAAGGAGAACCCTAGGTGAGAAGAAATGGTCGTCTATTATTATTTTCTATTATTCTTATTATAGTATTGTTTGCTAATTTTTACCCATTACCATACTACGTTTCAAGACCGGGTTTAGCAAAAGTATTAGATGAATTTATTGAAGTAGAAAGTGGATATGAAAATGATGGTAAATTTATGTTAACGACGATACGAATCGGAAAAGCGAATGTGTTAACTTATTTAATAACAAAAGTGAATAAATATTATCAACTAGAACCGTTGACTGCGATTCGACTTGAAAATGAGACGGATGAAGAATATACCGTTCGGCAACTTTATTACATGGAAAACTCCCAAGAAAATGCCATTCAAGTTGCCTTTGAAAAGGCAGATAAAGAAATAGAAGTTCATATGAATGGAATTTATATATTAAGTGTAATGGAAGATAGCCCTGCAGACGGTATATTACAACCAGGTGATCGGATTACGGCTATTGACGGTAATTCTTTTGATACAGCAAAAGGATTTACCGATTATATTCAAAGTAAAGAGGCAGGAGATAAAATCGAGGTAACAATCCACCGTAAGGAACAGGTTTTAACCGAAACAATTACATTGCAGTTACTCGATGAAATTGGAAAAACAGGGATTGGGATTACTCTTGTTGAAGATAAAGAAATTAAGTCCGATCCGAAAGTGAATATTAATACGGATGAAATTGGTGGACCATCGGCTGGACTAATGTTCTCTTTAGAAATATATAATCAATTAGTTGAAGCGGATATTTCGAAAGGGTATATTATTGCAGGTACAGGAACAATTTCACCAGAAGGTAAAGTGGGACCAATAGGGGGAATCGATCAAAAAGTTGTAGCAGCAGATAAAGAGGGTGCTGAAATATTCTTTGCGCCGAATGAAAATGGTAAAAAAGGATCGAACTATGAAGTGGCCGTAGAGACGGCGAAGGATATTGGGACAGATATGATTATCGTACCCGTTGATGACTTTGACGATGCGATTGAGTTTTTACAATCTTTAGAGGAAAAATAAACGTCTATAAAAAATATGTTACGGTGGCGGACGCGCATCCAGTGGCACGGCCTCAGCCTCCTCGAAGCTTACGCTCCTGCGGGGTCTTCGGCTCGCGCTGTTCCCGCTGGAGTCGCCGCCACCTTCACTTAATTATTCGCCGCCTCTATTTTTCCATTAATTATATGAACTAGTTAATTAGACGAACCCTATTCCATAATCGGCGGTTGTTGATATTCTTGCTTGATTATTTTTTGGCCAATTTCGTTCGGATAGGCAAAGGAATACATATGAGCTGCTTTTACGTCGAGGCGAATTTTTTCTGGATCAGCCTGAGATAAATTTGTTATAAGCGGCAAAGTAAAATGTTCCTTATATTGATTCAAATATTCCCGCCCTTTTTTTGTAAATCCGAGTAAACGGATATACTCCGCACGTTTAGAACGCTCCCGCATTATATCCTTGTTTGTATTCGTTAATATATGCACACATGTCCGTTGCAGTCTTGTCCACGTATAACGTTTTGTTTTCACTTTTTCCATAAATTCATGAAATGTTATCGATTCTTTGGCGAAGCGAATATAACGGTTTTCCAACCCTTCTTCCACTTCATAAATGTCTTTTAATTCTTCAGGCTCACTTTGTAAAATTCGATATTTTAAAAATGGCCATAAATTTTCCCACTGCACAAAGGAAACGTATTCTTCTTGATAAGTTACTAATTGTTCGTAAGTTTCCATAGGTACTTGTTTTTTTATTGTTTCTAAATCCTTAGCTTTAAACAATGTTTGGCGAATACTCGTGGCACTTGATATATTAGAAGGAGATAGTGTTACATCATTATAACCTGACTGAATTCTTTCGATTGTAACTGGTTGTATATTTAAATTTAAGTCCTTAATAGCCTTGACATAATGATAACCGAGAATATTATTTGGCTTTGAAAGATCTACAACTTCACTTGATGGAGCAATTTTTTTAAATGCTCGGGAAGTTGCTTCCGGATAACTAAATCCTTCATTCATGTAACGTTTAACAAATTTATTGTATTCTGTCATATTTTCTTGCATGATGGTATATGTTTTTGTAAATTGTTCAATATTGCCCGACTCACTGCCAAAGCATATGTAAGAACAACCTAAACTTGCAAGAATATCAACGGCTCCTTTAGCGAAATCTTCTGCTTTCTGTGTAGCGAAGGCGTAAGGGAGTTCAATAACGATATCAACACCGTTTTTCAAGGCCATTTTTGTCCGCACAAATTTTGAGACAAGGGCCGGTTCTCCACGTTGTAAAAAATTCCCACTCATAACGGCAATTACAACGTCCGCATTTGTAACTGCTTTAGATTGTTGTAAATGGTGTAAATGTCCGTTGTGAAAAGGATTATATTCGACAACGATACCACAACTTTCCATAATTACCTCCAAAAAATATACTATGTTCATTTCTACAAATAAATGGTAATATATTGACTATATCTATTAATACAGTGTTTGAACTTCAGTAAATTAGCTGATAATTTAGTCAAAATTAAGAAAAAGACTAGTTGTTAACATTATGTAATTTTTTACATAAACAATCAAGACTGTAAAGAAAAAATATTGACAAATGGTGTTAGGAAAGCTATAATTACCTTTGTTGCCTTGGGGTGATTGTTATGAAGTGGTCAATGATACAGTTACAAAAGTTTAGAAATAATGGGTTAACCTTTGACGAGAAGGTAAACTTGGATTCAGTGAAACTGAGAGATCCACAAATTCGATCAATTTCACCAGTCCGTATTAAAGGTAGAGCTGATATTCGTTCGAAAGAAGTCACGTTTTATCTCGACATATCGGGAAAGATGATTTTGCCGAATTCGAGAACATGGGAAGATGTTCAATATCCATTCTCAATTCAGACGACTGAAATTTTTCGTGATGAAATATCGGGTTTTGAAGAAAATACGGATGATAACCTACATGTTATTCAAGGTGGGATGGTCGATTTAACCCCGATTATAGAAGAATTAATTTTACTTGAAATTCCAATGCAGGTTTATAATGATGAGGATGAAGAAATGCCAGCATCTCTTCAATCAGGGAAAAATTGGCAATTTGTCAAAGAAGAAGAAATTGACAGTGAGCAAAAAGTTGATCCTCGGTTAGCGAAACTTGCAAAATTACTTAATCAAGAAAAAGAATGATATTCATCCTGTTTAAGGAGGTGGGAAACATGGCTGTACCAAAAAGAAGAACTTCAAAGACTAGAAAACGCCTACGTCGTACACATTATAAATTAGCAGTTCCTGGCATGACTGAATGCCCAAATTGCGGAGAAATGAAATTAGCTCACCGCGTTTGCCCAAGTTGCGGAACTTATAAAGGTAAAGAAGTAATCAGCAATTAATAACTGAAAGAGGTTGTCTTAAGAAGAAATATTCTTTTTAAGGTAACCTCTTTTATTTTTTGAATTTTTTCTGTGTATTAAATATTAATCAATATATATTTCACACATGACGCCTGCATTTTTACTTTTCTACAACTCTCTTTTATTAAAAAATTTTGTTGATAGAGTTTGTCTATTAATCCGATTCTCCCCAATAGTCTTATCCCATTAAATTTTTTCACAATGGACCTGCTAAGGTAGAGCAAAAAAAGTCTATCGTTTCTAGTTGTGGCATATACATTATTAAAACTGTTCACAATCGATCCACTAATTTACTCTATGTTGTCAAATTTTTGAATAGAGAATGAGAAATTTTTAAGGAGGGATATTCATGACGATTGTCCGTCAAGATGCATGGACAAAGGATGAAGATTTGCTTTTGGCAGAAGTTGTTTTACGGCATATAAGGGAAGGGAGTACTCAATTAAAAGCCTTTGAAGAAGTAGGGCAAAAATTAAATCGTACACCGGCTGCTTGTGGTTTTCGTTGGAATTCTTTTGTTAGAAAACAATATAAGTCAGGGGTTGAATTAGCAAAAAAACAACGGAAAGAATTAAAGAAAAATCCGCAACCTCATTATGATTTAAGTATTGAGTTAATTGAAGAAAGGGTGCTACCTAAAAGTGAACACGGGGACCTTTCTTTAGAAAAGGTTATTTCTTACTTAGAACAATTTAAAGAAAAGGAAAGTAATGTTGAATCATTAAGACAAGAGTTACAAAATTTAAAAGAACGTTATGAAGAATTAGAAGAGAAAGTACAGGAAAAATCCCGCGAAAATGAAATTTTAAAGAAAGAAAATAAAACTTTAAAAGATGATTATTTAGCGTTACTTTCAATTATGGAAAAAGCGAGAAAGCTTGCAGTTAGTGAAGATGAAAAGAATGTCCGCATGAAATTTCAGATGGATCCAAACGGTAACTTAGATGTGATTCGAAATAAATAATATTTTTATAAATATATTTAGTCCCACTGTAAAGGATTTAAATTCTATTTCAAAAATAAAAATACAGTGGGATTATTATTTTTAAGCTTTTTACATAAAATTAATATACTTTTTTACTTTATTTTCAAAAAAATAATGGTAATATTGATTATAGAATATTATTCTAAAAAGTGGATTGATTCTAAATTTTGCAGGAATTTGTCAATTCATAAAGAATATATTAATATAACAAGCTTTAAAAACTATGTACCCAAGTTAATTTTTATGGGGGGGAGGATCTTTTGAAGCGAATTTTAATTGCAAATAGAGGGGAAATTGCTAGAAGAATAATTTCTACTTGTAAACGAATAGGAATTGAAACCGTTGTTGTATATTCTGAAGCGGATTATGAGCTGCCTTTTGTAAAAGAAGCTGATGTGGCAGTTTGTATTGGGAAAGGTCCTGTACAAGACTCCTATTTAAATGCAGAAAAAATTATTGAAGTTGCAAAAGAGTATAAAGTTGATGCGATTCATCCCGGCTATGGACTATTATCTGAGAACGGGGATTTCGTAAATCAAGTAGAACAGGCTGGAATCACATTTATTGGACCAAATGCAGAAATTCTTTCACTAATGGGCGATAAAATTTCTGCACGAAAAACGATGATTCAGGCTGGAGTTCCTGTTGTACCAGGAATAGACGAAGGGATAAAGGACCTAGAAGAAGCAATTCGTGTTGCCAAAGAAATTGGTTATCCAATTATGTTAAAAGCTAGTGGCGGTGGTGGGGGCATTGGAATGGTGCTTTGTGAGACAGAACAAGATTTAGTAGCACACTTTCCTAAAGTAGTCTCCAGAGCTAAAGCGTATTTTAATTCTGAAAACGTTTTCTTGGAGAAATACATAGAAAATGCTCGCCATATTGAAGTGCAAATTTTTGGTGATAAATTAGGAAATTTTGTTCATTTATTTGAAAGAAACTGTTCAATTCAACGAAGAAATCAAAAAGTAGTCGAAGAGGCGTTATCACCGAACATATCTGAGGAAACGAGAAAAAAATTGTATTTAGCGGCATTAAAAGCGGCAAAAGCAGTATCTTACACTAATGCTGGTACGATTGAGTTTATCGTTGATGAAAAGGAAAATATTTATTTTCTCGAAATGAATACACGTCTTCAAGTTGAGCATCCAATTACAGAAAAGATAACAGGAATTGATTTAGTTGAATGGCAAATAAATATTGCGAAGGGTTTACCAATTCCTGTAAAACAAGATGAAATAACTGCTAACGGATGTGCGATTGAGTTCCGAGTTTATGCAGAAAATCCGAAAAACTTTTATCCATCCCCAGGTAAAATTACCGAATTAAAATGGGGAAATGTAACGAATGCACGGATTGATACTGGATATGAAGCTGGAAATACAGTTACTCCATTTTATGATCCGTTAATTGCAAAAGTTATTTTTCACGAACATACGAGAGAAGAGTGTTTACAGCAAGCAAGGAAGTTTTTTAATGAAACTGTTATTAGCGGTATCCAAACGAATATTCCATTGTTTTTACATATATTGGAAGAACCAAATTTCCAAAATGGACAATATACTACAAATCTATTAAAAGTAATGAAGACAAAGGCGTAGGAGGGGACTTAAAATGAACAAAATTCAAGCAGAAATGGCAGGAACAATTTTTCAAGTGCTTGTAAGTGAGGGGGAAAAGGTAGAAGAAGGACAAGTTGTCATTGTATTAGAATCTATGAAAATGGAGATTCCGGTTGAAAGTAATGTTTCCGGCGAGATTGAGACAATTCATGTAGCAGAGGGAGACTTTGTGAACGAAGGAGATGTATTAGTAACATTACGCTAATGTTAGGAGGTCTACAAATGGGAGAAAAGCTTTCCGTTGATTTAAGAGAAAAACGTGATACGATTTTCAAAGGAGGGCATCCTGATTATCACCAACGATTAGCAGAGAAAAATAAATTGTTTGTCCGCGATCGATTACGTTTATTGTTCGATAATGGCGAATATGAGGAAGATGGTGCTTTTGCTAATTTTGAAGAAGGGGATTTACCTGCAGATGGAGTTGTTACAGCAATCGGTAAAATTAATGGACGAGTCGTTTGTGTGATGGCAAATGATTCAACGGTTAAAGCCGGATCTTGGGGAGCGCGCACAGTAGAAAAAATTATACGTATTCAAGAAACAGCAATGAAGTTAAAGGTACCTATTTTTTATTTAGTTGACTCTGCAGGTGCGAGAATTACGGATCAAGTCGACATGTTCCCAAATCGTCGCGGAGCAGGAAGGATTTTTTACAATCAAGTAAAAATGAGTGGTATGGTTCCACAAGTTTGTATTTTATTTGGGCCTTCCGCAGCAGGTGGGGCATACATCCCTGCGTTTTGTGATATTGTCATTATGGTGGATAAAAATGCTTCAATGTATTTAGGTTCACCGCGAATGGCTGAAAAAGTCATAGGTGAAAAGGTTTCATTAGAAGAAATGGGCGGTGCAAGAATGCATTGTACCGTAAGTGGTTGTGGCGATTACTTAGCGAAAAATGAAGAAGAAGCAATTGAAATGGCTAAAAAATATATTACATATTTTCCGCAAAATTATACGGAGAAAACTGAAAAATATGAAAGTAGAAAACCGGAATCAGACGAGTCGTTAGAAAAGATTATTCCAACGAATCAAAATGTGCCGTTTAATATGTACGATTGTATTGATACTTTAGTCGATGAGGGAAGTTTTTTTGAAATTAAAAAATTATTTGCCCCAGAAATTATTACTGGACTTGCTAGAATCGATGGACAAACCGTCGGAATTATAGCTAATCAACCGAAAGTAAAAGGTGGCGTACTTTTTGTTGATTCAGCAGATAAAGCAGCGAAATTTATCATGCTCTGTGATGCTTATCATATTCCGTTAATCTTTTTAGCTGACGTACCTGGTTTTATGATTGGTACACAAGTTGAAAGACAAGGGATTATTCGTCACGGAGCGAAAATGATTGCAGCAATGAGTAATGCAACCGTACCGAAAATTTCCGTAATTGTGCGAAAAGCGTATGGAGCAGGTTTATATGCGATGGCTGGGCCAGCCTTTGAACCAGATGTTTGTATCGCTTTACCGACAGCACAAATTGCGGTTATGGGACCAGAAGCTGCAGTAAATGCCGTTTATGCACGAAAAATTAGTGAAATTGAAGATCCGAAAGAAAGGTATCAATTTATTAAAGAGAAACAGGAAGAATATAAGGATCAAATAAATATTTATAAACTAGCATCAGAACTTATTATCGATGATATTGTTGAACCGAATAATTTACGAAAAGTATTAATTGACCGATTATCAATGTATGAATCGAAAGACGTACAATTTAGCGAAAGAAAACATCCGGTGTATCCGGTGTAGGATTTATAAAGTATAGAGTGAAAATAAGGCTGTCGTTATGACAGTCTTTATTAATTTTTAAGATCGTTTCAGTGGCGTATGCGCACGGCCTCAGCCTCGTCATTGCTGCGCTTTCTCCGGGGGCTTCAGCTCATGCTTTTTACCGTCAGGACTCTGAGTTTACTTCTATAAATATGCATCGCAGGAAAAATGCCTTACATTTTTCCGAGTCGCCGCCACTTCCACTATGTTTACATTCGCTCGAAATTTTACTTTTCGGTCAATCTTATTTTTAGTAATATAGTATTCTGTAAGTTTATTTCAATGCCAATAAGCGTAGTTTTTGATAAGATGAATATAAAAGAACTAGGTGATATTTATGAAAATTGGGATTATCGGTGGTGGTTCGATTGGACTATTGTTTTCATGCTACTTAAGTAAATATCATGAAGTAACAGTTTATTGTCGAACAGACTCACAAGTAGAGCAAATTAACCGTCATGGGGTTAATTTAAAAAAGAAAAATGAACAACAAAACTTTCCGATTCAAGCTTCGGTATCTACCGCTTTAGAACCGGCAGATTTATACATAATTTGTGTAAAACAATACCATTTAAATAATGTAATTCCAGTTCTTCAACAGACGGATAAAAATGCGATACTATTATTTTTACAAAATGGAATCGGTCATTTACCTGAACTGAAAAAGCTTGCGCACGAATGTATTCTCCTAGGTGTGGTGGAACATGGGGCAATGAAGGAAGGAAATACAACTGTACGACATACTGGACAAGGACTTACACGTATTTCCGAATATAAAGGTATTGAAAATAATGTACATACAGTTCGTGAAATATTGTCAATGGAAGAATTTCCATTTGTAATAGAAGCAGATTATATGAAAATGTTAGAAAATAAATTGCTTGCCAATGCAGTCATTAATCCGCTCACTGCGATATTAAACATAAAAAACGGTGAATTATTATTTAATCCGTTTTTCAATCAGTTGTTTCAAAAATTTTTCCAAGAAGTTGCAAATGTTCTTCAAATTGTTGATCAACAAAGTGCATTACAATATTTAGAAACGATATGTAAAAATACAGCGGAAAATGAATCATCCATGTTACGAGACATAAAATTAAATAATCGCATTGAAATTGATGGGATTATTACACCGCTAATAAATAAAGCAGAGGAAAAGAATATTCAAATTCCGCTACTATATGCTGCATATGAAACGTTGAGAGGAAGAACAGGTGATAGATAAAAATGGATTCCATTTTGGCGACAATTATTTCAATTTTTATTTTCGCACTAATACTTGTTTATTTAATCATTTTTTTCATTCTTTTAGCCTTAGGGAAAACAAAGAAGATCGCAATTCGATTGTCTGCTGATTTATCAACAATCTTTTTTTTCCATTTACTTTTTAATTAAAGAAATTTGGGGTGTCTCTTTACATTTCTTTATAATACTATTTATGGTATTGTTCATCTTAATGTTTATTTGGCGATATTGGAAACGACATCATTCATTTCATTTTCCAAAAATCATAAAATACAGTTGGCATAGTTTTTTTATCGTGTCTTTAGTTAGCCATTTACTGTTATTAGTTGTTGGTGTCTTAACGAACGCCTTTATTCATTAAATTGGAACAGATACAATAATGAAATGTAACGAAAAAACAAATGAAAGGAAGTTACACTTCATGGAAGTGATTCAATTACAACTTGCTTCAAAAAATAAACTCGTAAATCAATACATGTTAAATAATGATGCATCTTTATTTCATTACCATTTTCAAAAAGAAGAGGACGTATTTTCAAGATATGACGAATTGATGAAGCGAGATTTTCCACGAAAACAGCTAGCGGAACATATTAAGAATTATATGCAGAAATTTGGCATGTCGAGTCAAATTGAACAGTCCATACAACATCTTAAAGAACAAGATAGTGTTGTTGTCATTGGTGGACAACAGGCAGGACTTTTGACAGGTCCTTTATATACAATACATAAAGTTTTTTCCATTATTCATGATGCCAAAGAAAAGAAAAAAATCTTAAATAAACCAGTTGTACCAATCTTTTGGATTGCGGGTGAAGACCATGACATTCTGGAAGTGAACCATGTTTATAAACTGAATGACGGAATGCTAAATAAGTCTACTTTTGAACAAAAACTGCGCCATAAAAAACAGATGGTCTCCAAAGTATCTTTAAATAAAGAACAGTTAATTGCCTGGATTCAAGATGTGTTTGCTAGTTTTGGAGAAACGTCCTATACAAAGGATGTATTGTCATTTATTCATGATCAAATTGATGAAGAAATGACATATACGGAATTTTTTGCGAAAATCATTAATTCCTGTTTCAAAGAATATGGTTTATTGCTAGTTGATTCAGCCCATCCTGAATTAAGAAAAATCGAACAATCCTATTTTAAGTGGATGGTTGAAAATGGTGAACTTGTAACAGATTTGTTATTGGAACAACAGCAAGAGCTTGCCAACGAAGGCTACGGGAATATGATAGATTCAGATAAAGATAATTTCCAATTATTTTACGAACAACAGGGCGAAAGAGTATTGCTTCAATATGATCGAAAAAATGAACGGGTTTATGCGGGTGAAAACTCCTTTGCGAAATCAGATTTACTTCATATGGTAGAAGAGACTCCTGAAAAATTTAGTAATAATGTGGTGACAAGACCGTTAATGCAGGAATTTTTATTCCCAACGTTATCATTTATAGCTGGACCTGGGGAAATTTCATATTGGGCTGAGTTGAAGAAAATCTTTGAATTTGCTGAAATAAAAATGCCAATCATCGTTCCACGTATAAATATCACTTATTTGGAGCGGAATATCGAATCAGATTTAAATGATTTACGACTAAACATAGAAAATGTACTAATAAATGGTGTTGAAAAAGATAAGCATAATTTTATTGAATCGTTGAAAGATAAAGCGATTGAGGAAACGGTGGAGACAGCACGTACGGAAATTTTAGCTCAATATGAAAAAGTGTATGAGAAATTGCGCGATTTTGATAAAGGGATGCTACCAATCATTGATAAAAATTCAAACTTTATAACGAATCAACTCGATTATTTGTTATTAAAAACAGAAGATGCTATTAAGCGAAAATACCACATAGTTTTAAATAAATATGATCGAATTGGAGAAGCGCTATATCCTTTCAGTGGTTTTCAAGAGCGATGTTGGAACATCTTTTATTTTCTCAATCAATATGGTCTAGAATTTATTAATGAAGTTTGTGATGAGAAATTCAGTTGTAATGGAAACCACTATGTAATCAAATTGTAATAAATTTTTGGAAAATCGGAATATTATACAATCGAAAAAACTGCCTTTATGGCAGTTTTTTTCTTGTTTTGACAGAAGGAGGCATGTTTATTACATTTTTTTAACGTAATAAAAAAAGAGTGGAACAAAGTGGGGGAATGTGGTAAATTTAGGTTAAGAAGTGGAGGGGAATAACATGTTCATGGGAGAATACCAACATAATGTTGATGCGAAAGGCAGATTAATCGTTCCTGCCAAATTTCGTGAAGACCTCGGTGATGTATTCGTTTTAACCCGAGGACTAGACCAATGTTTATTCGGTTATCCCATGGATGAATGGAAAGTAATTGAAGAAAAGATAAAATCCCTCCCAATGACGAAAAAAGACGCTCGTGCCTTTGCAAGGTTTTTCTTTTCAGGGGCAACAGAATGCGAAATTGATAAACAAGGTCGAATTAATATTCCTTCCACTTTGCGCCAATATGGAAAACTTGAAAAAGAATGCGTCGTATTAGGTGTTTCTAACCGGATTGAAATTTGGAACAAAGAAATTTGGGAAAATTACTTTGCGGAATCTGAAGAATCCTTTGCAGAAATTGCGGAAAATTTGATTGATTTTGACCTGTAAGGGAAAAATAAAGGAAGGTTATTTTCTCTTTTAATAAACAAACTTTAGATTTAGCACAAGAAAAGAAAGGAAGAACTTCCATGTTTAAACATACAACTGTTCTTTTAGAAGAAGCGGTGGAAGGATTAAATATTAATCCAGACGGCATATATGTTGATTGTACTTTAGGCGGTGCAGGGCATAGTGAGGCCATATTAAAACAGCTTTCGGATGCGGGAAAACTTTATGCCTTTGATCAAGACATGACTGCCATTGATCACGCAAAAATTAAATTAGAATCATATCAACATAAAGTTGAGCTTATTCATAACAATTTTGCATCGATTAAAGAGGAACTAAATGCACGGGGAATTACACAAGTTGATGGGGTTTTGTATGATTTAGGGGTTTCTTCACCACAATTTGACGAACCGGAACGGGGATTTAGTTATCAACATGACGCAGTTTTAGATATGCGCATGAATCAAGAAAATGAATTAACAGCAAAAACCATTGTTAATGAATGGCCATATGAAAAACTTGTCTCTATTTTTTTTCGCTACGGAGAAGAAAAGTTTTCGAAACAAATTGCTAGGAAAATAGAGCGGGAAAGAGAAAACGGCGTTATTGAAACAACAGGTCAATTAGTCGATATAATAAAGGAGTCTATTCCAGCTCCTGCACGACGAAAAGGTGGACATCCGGCTAAACGTGTTTTCCAAGCCTTACGTATTGCAGTTAATGATGAACTAAATAGTTTTGAAAATTCATTAGAACAAGCAATCGATTTGTTGAAAAAGGGTGGCAGAGTCGCTGTTATTACATTCCACTCCCTTGAAGATCGGATTGCAAAACAAACGTTCAAACAATATGCCGAAGTGCCAGAAATTTATTCAGGTTTACCATTCGTACCAGAAGAGTACCAACCAACATTAAAAATCATTACGAGAAAACCGATTGTTCCTTCAGACGAAGAATTGGAAAGAAATAATCGAGCTCATTCAGCTAAATTACGAATTGCAGAAAAATTAACGTGAAAAATGATGAGGGGGGCAAATCATGATCAATCTCGCCAAGAAGTATATTCAGCAAGAAGTTGTACAACCGCAAACAAAACCTGAACAACGTCCAAGTACGAATAAAAAAAGAATCAAAATAACGAAAGGTGAAAAATATATTTATCTCCTATTTGGTATTATTTGTTTTTGTTTGTCCTATGTAATTATTACAAACCAATCATCTATTTATAAAGTGAACAGAGAAATTGAAGCTGCTAATGTAAAAATTGATGAGCAATTAACAGAGATTGAAGATTTGCAAAGTCAAGTTGACGTATTGCTAGAATATGACAGAGTATTAAAAGTCGCGAAAGAAAAAGGGTTAAAATTACAAAATAATAATGTGAAAGGTGTACCTACACCATGAAAAAAAGAAAAAGTATGAATCGAAGAGCACTGGCATTGTTTACAATATTCAGCTTGCTCTTTTTTCTATTATCATACCGATTTTTAGTCATTCAAATAACAGGACAAGCAGAAGGGAAAGAGTTACGAGCTTATGCACAAGAAAAATACTCGAAAGAAGCTTTATTAGAAGCCTCTCGTGGTTCGATATTAGATCGTAACGGTGAACCCCTTGCGCAAGATACAGTTACGTATAAACTAATAGCTATTCTTGATTCTTCTGTTACTCCTGAAAATGCAGAAACACCGAAACATGTTGTAGACCCTGAGAAAACAGCAGATGTGTTGTCTCAATATATAGATATGGAAAAATCAGAAATATATTCCATATTAACGAAAGATGCTTTCCAAGTAGAATTCGGTAAAGCTGGTCGCGATTTTTCATATGAACAAAAAAAGCAAATTGACGCTTTGAAATTACCTGGTATTACTTTTGTTCGTGAATCAAAACGTTCTTATCCGAACGGTATTTTAGCTTCCCACTTAATTGGTTTTGCCAGTTTAGAAGACCCGAAAAATCATAAACTTGTCGGTCAAATGGGTATTGAAGCAAGTTTAAATGAGTATTTAGAAGGAAAAAACGGGAAAATCAAATACGAAAGTGACCGGTGGGGTATTATTCTTCCGACGTCAGGCGCAGTAGTTGATGAACCGGAAAATGGACATGAAGTTTATTTAACGATAGATAGAAAGATTCAAACATTCCTAGAAGAAGCAATGAATGAAGTTAATTTAGAATATGAACCCGTTGAAATGATGGGGCTTGTAGCAGATGCAAAAACAGGTGCAATTTTAGCAATGGCTCAACGCCCGACTTTTAATCCGAATACTCGTGAAGGTATTGAGGAAAATTGGCAAAACATTATAGTCGAAACGGCTTATGAACCTGGTTCAACTTTTAAATTTGTACCGATAGCAGCTGCAATTGAAGAAGGCGTTTTTAATGAAAATGAAAAGTACCTATCTGGTCAGTTTAAAGTTGAAGGCTCAAAACCGATATATGACCATAATGATGACGGTTGGGGTGAAATCACTTACGCAGAAGGAATTCAACGTTCTTCTAACGTAGCCATGGCTAATCTTGTGAAAAAAATGGGTACAGACACATTCCGTAACTACTTAGATTATTTTAAGTTTGGCATGCCTACTGGAATCGGGTTAGCGAATGAAGCTTCAGGAGTAATTCAATATCGCTGGCCGCGGGATCAATATGCTACGTCATATGGACAAGGAACAAGCGTGACCGTATTACAGATGATTCAAGCGATGACTGCAATAACAAATGAAGGTAAAATGATGAAACCATACTTAATCGAGAAAATAGTCGATGAGGATGGGAAAATTATTAAAGATAGTGAAATGAAAGTAGTAGGTTCTCCGATATCAGCGGATACGGCTAAAAAAACATTACAACTACTTGAAACGACTGTAAGTGGAGAACATGGGACTGGAAAACGATTCAACATTGATGGTTACCCTGTTGCAGGGAAAACAGGTACTGCACAAATCTATGAACCTGGTAAAGGTATCTTAACTGGTTGGAATAATTACTTATTCTCCTTTATTGGCGCAGCACCTGCTGATGACCCTGAGTTAATCGTATATGTGTTAGTAAAACAACCGCAACTTGATATTGAAAAATATGAAAGTGGTTCTGTACCTGTTTCGAAAATATTTAACTCGGTAATGAAAAATAGTTTACAATATTTAAATATTGAACCGGATGAAACGATTGAAGAAGCAGCGATTAATACAATTCCGGATTATACAGGTAAAAAAGTTGACAAAGTAATAACGGATTTATCACAACTTAAATTGACTCCAGTCGTTATTGGTAATGGAAAAAATGTTAATGCAACGATGCCTGGAGTAAATGCTAAGTTAATAGAAAATGAAAAAGTTTTGATTGTTACAGATGGTGATATGGTTATTCCTGATATGACAGGTTGGTCAAAATTAGATGTGATGAAATTTATTCAAGCGACAGGAATTGATTTTAATATAGAGGGTAACGGATTTGTTATAAGTCAAAATATTGCACCTAACTCTATCATAACGGAAGAAAGTAAATTAGAGATTCAACTACAACCCCCATTAGATCGTTTGAAGGTACAAAGTGAAGAAAAAGATAAAAAGGATTCAGAAGAGGAAAGTGAATAGATTCACTTATATTAAACACGTCCGAAATGGCGTGTTTTTCTTTTGCTTT
Source organism: Pallidibacillus pasinlerensis (assembly GCF_009996845.1). GTDB lineage: Bacteria > Bacillota > Bacilli > Bacillales > Caldibacillaceae > Pallidibacillus > Pallidibacillus pasinlerensis. The sequence goes on from NZ_JAACYS010000001.1 coordinate 32,521, forward strand.
AAAGTTGTCCGTTCTACTGAGATTTGGACATGCATATATATGGTACAGGCATGGATAGGAGGGGTTATATGCGAAAGGTTTCTCAAGTTACCGTGCGAAAAAGACTAGTAATAATCCTGTTAGCTGGATTTTTAATTTTTATAATCATTGGATTACGTTTAGCTTATGTTCAATTTGCTCTAGGGGATATGTTAACGGAAAGGGCGAAGAATTCATGGAATAGAGAAATTCCCTTTGAACCGAAACGAGGAGAAATTTTAGATCGTAACGGTATTGCCCTTGCGACAAATATAAGTTCACCGACAATTTATGTCGTACCGCGACAAGTGAAAGACCCCGCAACTACTGCTGAAAAACTAGCAAACTTTTTAAATGCAAATGTGCAAGAAGTCTACCAACAAATTACAAAGAAATCGAGTATTGAACGATTAAAGGCTGGTCGGAAAATTTCGAACGAAAAGGCAAAGCAAATAGAAGAATTGAATTTACCCGGTATTTATATCGCAGAGGATTCAAAAAGATACTATCCATTTGGTGACTACTTATCCCATGTATTAGGATTTACAGGCATTGATAACCAAGGATTGATGGGATTGGAATTATCCTATGATGAAGAGTTGGCAGGAAAAAGAGGTGCCGTTCAATTTTACTCAACAGCTAAAGGAGAACGAATGGAAAATATGCCTGATGATTACCAACCACCCGTTGATGGTCTTGATCTTGTTTTAACGATTGATTCACAAATTCAAACGATACTTGAAAGAGAATTAGACAATGCTGATGCTCAATATAATCCGGATGGCTTAATTGCTATCGCGATGGATCCGAAAACGGGTGAAATATTAGGAATGGCTTCGAGACCGAATTTTAACCCTTCTGAATTTCAACATGTAGCCCCTGAAATATATAACCGTAACTTACCGATATGGAGTACGTATGAACCTGGGTCAACGTTTAAAATTATTACATTAGCCGCTGCTCTGGAAGAGAAAAAGGTTAATCTTGAAGAAGACCAATTTTATGATTCTGGTCGAGTTAAAGTAGGCGGTAGTCAGCTCCATTGCTGGAAACGTGGAGGACATGGCTCGCAAACATTTCTGGAAGTTGTACAAAATTCTTGTAACCCTGGTTTCGTTGAACTAGGTGAACGGTTGGGAAAAGAAAAACTTTTTGAATATATTCGTGACTTTGGTTTTGGTGAAAAAACAGGGATTGACTTAGTAGGAGAAGGGACGGGAATACTATTTAAGTTAGAAAACGTAGGACCCGTTGAACTTGCCACAACCGCATTCGGCCAAGGTGTTTCTGTTACACCTATCCAACAAGTGGCCGCTGTTTCGGCAGCGATAAACGGTGGTACCCTTTACCAACCTTATGTTGTAAAAGAACTTGTAAATCCAGAAACAGAGGAAGTTGTCATGCGGAAAAGTCCCGTTGCTAAACGAAAAGTAATTTCTGAAGAAACGTCAAAAGAACTTCGTTACGCATTAGAAAGTGTCGTTGCACAAGGTACTGGTAAAAACGCTTTTGTTGATGGATATCGTGTCGGAGGGAAAACGGGAACAGCGCAAAAAGCACAAGGTGGACGTTATTTAGAAAACAACCATATCGTTTCATTTATTGGGTTCGCTCCATCAGATGATCCCCAAATTGTAGTATATGTTGCAGTTGACAACCCTAAAGGAACCGTTCAATTTGGCGGAACTGTTGCTGCCCCAATTGTAGGAAATATTATTGAAGATAGTATGCGCGTATTAAAAGTAAGTCCTCGAGAAAATCAAATAGAAAAAGAAACAACATGGCTTGATACACCTATGGTTGAGGTGCCGGATTTAATCGGACTGGAACGAAAAGAAATCGCCAATCAATTTTTCAATTTAAAAGTTGATATTAATGGAGAAGGCGACAAAATTGTAAAACAAGAACCACAACCAGGTACGAAGGTGAAAGAAGGCTCAACGATACGTATTTTCCTAGATTAATAGGAGCTTTTCGTAACGAGATAGTATTAATATGGTTTTCCATTTTAATTGTCCGATAAAACGAATATTGAAACTTTTAGAATGAAAATGGGCAACCATTTTCATTTTTTTTAGGAAAACTATTTATCATATGTAATAAAACTTTAAATTGAGTATAAACCTAAATATTTTACTTAAAGGTTACATAATTATCCGTCATTTAAAGTACAATGTTTGTGATAGGATAAGTCTATCTTTATTTAAATTACAAACACTTGTTATCAATTCTAATGGAATTTTAATGAAACAAACATAGAAAAAATAGACCGTTTACTGTACAATGGATGTTGGTTATTTTCAATAAATAGTTATTAAATAGAAATAAGCGTGTTTTAAAGAAGGAGATGTTGTAATGGAACTCCATACATTAGTAAATGTTTTACCCTTTGCAAAAATTATAAATGATAACGGTAAAATAGATATTCAGTCAATTGAACAAGATACGAGAAAAGTTACGAATAATACACTTTTCATTTGTATTGAAGGTGACAAATTTGATGGGCATAACTTTGCTCATGATGCAGTGAAAAAAGGTGCTGTTGCCGTTGTTGCAAATCGAGAAATTCCAGACTTACGTGTTCCAACTATTATTGTTAGAGATACGAAACGTGCGATGGCGATGTTAGCTGATGTGTTTTATGGACATCCGTCACAACAGCTATTTTTAATAGGTGTAACAGGTACGAATGGTAAAACTTCTGTCAGCCATATTGTAGATCACATTTTTAACGAAGCAGGAAAACAAACAGGATTAATTGGAACGTTGTACACAAAAATTGGTGAGCAAAAACTTGAAACGGTGAATACAACACCAGATAGTATTACGTTACAAAAAACTTTCCAACAAATGATTCAAAACGGAATTGACGTAGTTAGTATGGAAGTATCATCCCATGCATTAATCCAAGGTCGTACATGGGGTTGTGATTACGATGTAGCCGTATTTACGAATTTAACACAAGATCATTTAGACTATCATAAAACGATGGATGAATATAAGAAGGCAAAAAGTTTATTATTCTCTCAACTAGGTAATCAATATTCCGAAAGTCGGCCGAAGTTTGCTGTATTAAACGGGGATGATCCAGTAAGTGATGAATATAGCCGAATGACTGCAGCGAATGTCATTACTTATGGAATTGAAAGTCCGAGTGATGTTCAGGCGAAAAATATCCGCTTTACAGCAAACGGTACATCCTTTGATTTAGAAACACCGGTCGGTCATACTACAGTTGAAACGAATTTAATCGGAAAATTTAACGTATATAACGTTTTGAGTGCGATTGCCGTTGGGATTGCTGCGAATCTACCAATAGATACGATTGTTAATAGTTTACGTAGTTTTCAATCGGTACCTGGTCGATTTGAGTTAGTAAAAGCTGGCCAATCATTCCCAGTAATTGTTGATTATGCACATACACCAGATAGTTTAGAAAATGTTTTACAAACTGTGAAATCTTTATCAAAGGATGCGAATATTTTTTGCGTAGTCGGCTGTGGTGGAGATCGGGATCGTACAAAACGTCCATTAATGGCACAAGTGGCTTGCAAATATGCAACGAATCCTATCTTTACATCTGACAACCCTAGAACTGAAGATCCAAAACAAATATTAGATGATATGGTTCAAGGTGTCATAGGTTTGCAATATGAAGTTATTCAAGACCGTAAAGAGGCGATTTACCATGCAATTCAACATGCAAATAACGGTGATATCGTTGTAATTGCAGGAAAAGGCCATGAAGATTATCAAATTATTGGTGAAACAAAATATGACTTTGATGATCGCATAGTAGCAAAAGAGGCAATCGAAGCAAAGGTAGCAAATACAATCAAGAAGGAAGAACAGTAAAGGGAGGGAGTTTTTATTATGCAAGAACAAGTCATCGTATACACAATATTAACAGCATTTGCTATAACCGTTATCCTCTCCCCAATTTTTATACCTTTTCTTAGGAGATTGAAATTTGGACAAAGTATTCGGGAAGAAGGACCAAAATCACACCAAAAAAAATCCGGAACGCCAACAATGGGCGGAATTATGATATTACTTTCAATTATCGTAACGACAATTGTCATAACAAGCGTATTTTCGAAAATGACCGTCGAAGTTTATTTACTATTATTAGTTACGATTGGATTTGGAATATTAGGCTTTTTAGATGATTTTATTAAAGTAGCATTAAAACGAAATCTTGGCTTAACATCTAAGCAAAAGTTTTTAGGTCAAGTGCTTATTTCTATCATATTTTTCTTTGTTTATATTTCCTTTGACATGTCAACAGCGTTACATATTCCATTACTAGATGTTTCAATCGATTTAGGATGGTTTTATATTTTATTTATCGTCTTTTGGCTTGTCGGCTTTTCGAATGCAGTTAATTTAACGGACGGTTTAGATGGTTTAGTTTCCGGTACTGCAGCAATTGCCTTTGGTGCCTATGCAATTTTGGCATGGAATCAAGGAGATTTTGAAACAGCAATCTTTTCTGTTGCTATTGTTGGTGCTGTATTAGGTTTCTTAGTCTTTAATGCTCATCCAGCTAAAGTGTTTATGGGTGATACTGGTTCTCTAGCGCTAGGTGGTGCCATTGCGACAGTATCCATTTTAACGAATATGGAATTATTACTTGTCATTATTGGTGGAATATTTGTTATAGAGACTTTATCTGTTATTATCCAAGTGGCATCATTTAAAACAACTGGAAAACGTGTATTTAAAATGAGCCCATTACACCATCATTATGAATTAAGTGGGTGGAGTGAATGGCGTGTTGTAGTCACGTTTTGGACAGTTGGTTTACTGTTTGCAGTGTTAGGAATCTATGTTGAGGTGTGGTTATAATTGAAAACTATAACAGATTATCGCAATAAAAAAGTATTAGTTTTAGGATTAGCAAAAAGCGGTGTTAGTGCCGCCCTTCTTTTACATGAATTAGGTGCCCTTGTTACTGTAAATGATCTAAAACCTTTTTCAGAAAATCCAGAAGCACAAAGTTTATTAGAAAAAGGGATTAAGGTAATTTGTGGCGAACACCCAGAAGATTTGTTAGATGAAGGCTTTCAATTAGTCGTAAAAAATCCAGGTATTCCTTATTCCAACTTTTTAATTGAAGATGCAATTTCGAGAAAAATTCCTGTTATTACAGAAGTAGAGCTTGCTTATAAAATATCTGAAGCGGAATTCATCGGTATAACAGGGACAAACGGAAAAACGACGACAACAACGTTAATTTTTGAAATGTTAAAAGAAGGCCAAAAGAACCCGTTAATTGCCGGTAACATCGGTACAGTAGCTTCAGGTGTTGCAAAAGAAGCGACGAGTGAAAATAAAATTGTGATTGAGTTATCCTCGTTCCAATTAATGGGAATTCGCGAATTTCGCCCACATATTGCTATTATTACAAATCTTTATGAGGCACATCTTGATTATCACGGTACGAGAGAACAGTATGTTGAAGCGAAGAAAAATATTTATAAAAATCAAAGGGAAGAAGACTTCCTAATTTTAAACTTTAATCAGGAAGAATGTAGACAGCTTGCTGAGGAGACGAAGGCTACGGTCATTCCATTTTCAACGGAAGAGTATTTAGAAAACGGTGTATCAGTAAAAGATGGTTATATTTATTTCAACGGTGAAAAAGTAATTGAATATAGTAAAGTTGTGTTACCGGGTAAGTTTAATCTGGAAAATATTTTAGCGAGTGTGGCAGCAGCTAAACTGACTGGTGTTACGAATGATGCAATTGAACAAGTGTTAACTACTTTCCATGGGGTAAAACATCGTTTACAATTCGTTCGCGATATCAATGGTACTTTATTTTACAATGATTCAAAGGCAACGAATATTTTAGCGACGAGAATGGCCCTTACCTCGTTTAAACAACCAATTGTTTTACTCGCTGGGGGATTAGATCGTGGAAATGGCTTCGATGAGTTAATCCCGTATCTGGATAATGTAAAAGCGCTAATAACGTTCGGAGAGACGAAAGATAAACTTATTCAAACAGGTGAAAAAGCAGGGATAGAAAGCTTACATGCCGTCAATAATGTTGAAGAGGCTGTACCACTAGCTTACTCCTTGTCCCAACCAGGTGATGTTGTATTATTATCGCCAGCGTGTGCAAGTTGGGATCAATATAAAAATTTTGAAATACGAGGAGACATTTTTATAAATGCGGTGCATAAGCTAGTATAAAAGCTTGGACAAACTTACTAAGGAAAATAGGTTCAAGCTTTAATTTGCTTTAATGGGGTGACCTGTTTTGCCGGTAAAAAAAACGACTCCAGATTTTATTTTAGTAATTGTCATTTTATTACTATTGTCCATCGGATTAATCATGGTATATAGTGCCAGTGCCGTTTGGGCCGATTACAATTTCGACGATTCCTTTTATTTTGCAAAAAGGCAACTTTTATTTGCCGTCGTCGGACTCGTTGCGATGTTTTTCATTATGAATGTTGATTACTGGACATGGCGCAATTGGTCTAAGGTTCTATTAATTTTTTGTTTTATATTACTTATCGCTGTATTAATTCCTGGAATTGGAATTGTGCGAAATGGTTCGCGAAGTTGGATTGGTGTCGGCGCATTTTCCATCCAACCTTCTGAATTTATGAAGTTAGCGATGATTGTTTTTTTAGCTAAATTTTTATCTGCGAATCAAAGAAATATTACCCAATTTACAAAAGGATTTGTTCCAAGTCTAGCACTCGTTTTCCTAGCCTTCGGTTTAATTATGCTTCAACCGGACTTAGGAACAGGTACGGTTATGGTCGGCACTTGTATGATTATGATCTTTGTTGCAGGTGCAAAAATATCCCATTTTATTGGGCTAGGATTAGTTGGGGTTACTGGTTTTGTCGGCTTAATTTTAGCGGCCCCATATCGAATGGCTCGGATTACATCATATCTTGATCCTTGGTCTGACCCGTTAGGAACTGGATTTCAAATTATTCAATCATTGTATGCGATTGGACCAGGCGGATTGTTCGGCTTAGGACTTGGACAAAGTAGACAAAAGTTTTTCTATTTACCGGAACCACAAACAGATTTTATTTTTGCTATTCTAGCTGAAGAATTAGGGTTTATTGGCGGAGCCTTCGTTTTACTATTATTTGCTTTATTGTTATGGCGAGGCATTCGGGTTGCATTAAACGCACCAGATTTATATGGTAGCTTTTTAGCCGTCGGGATTATCTCGATGATTGCGGTTCAAGTAATGATTAATATCGGAGTTGTTACTGGATTAATCCCAGTTACCGGAATTACCCTCCCATTTTTTAGCTATGGAGGCTCATCCCTTACATTAATGCTCATGGCCGTAGGAATATTATTGAATATTAGTAGATATGCTAGGATTTAATTTAAAATTAGGGCGGAATTAGTTCCGCTCTTTTTCATGTTTAAAATTTTTATAACACCCCAGTTTCATTTTTGTAATATTATATTTACATTTCCAATACAAGGAACAAAACCCTCATACAATGTTGTATTATTAGGTTTACCAGGAGCGTTAAATACCACATCTTGCTTTTTCAAAAAAACATAAAAAATTAAAATAAAATCTGTATCATTTGTATCGGAATTGTCTGTAATCCTATGTTATAATGGGGTTATATAAAATTGGTACTAAAAGGCTATATATTATTAATCGTGAAATATTTAAAATATATTAATATAAACCTCTTGCGTAGGTGAGGTGTAAAGTTTGGCAAAAAAAGTAATATCAATCGAAGATCGAATTCCAAAATTAAAAGAGCAACGTAAGAAAAAGGCAAATCGAAGAATTGTCACCTTATTATTTTTATTTTTTATGTTAATCCTATCAATTCTTTATTTTAATTCACCATATAGTAAAATTGGTGAAATTCATGTTGAAGGAAATTATCTCGTAACGAAAGAAGAGATTATTTCACTAAGTAACTTAACCGACAAAACGGTTCTTTTTAATTTGAATAAAGCGGAAATTGCAGAACGAATTTTATCCATACCAACAATAAAAGATGTCGAAATTTCAATGCGATTTCCAAACAAAGTTACGTTAACAATAGAAGAACAAAAAATATTAGGATATTTACAAGAAAACGGAACTATTTCCCCTTTTTTAGAAAACGGAATTGTGGTTAAGCAAAATCCAACAAATGCTCCAACAATAGGTCCTGTCCTGCAAAATTTTAATGATTCAAATATCCGGAGTCTTCTAGCCGATGCGTTAAAGGAAATGCCAGAAGAAATTCGACATTCAATATCGGAAATTATTTATACCCCAAAAGAAACGGATGAATATAGTATTACTGCCTTTATGAATGATGGAAATGAGGTTCGGGCTACATTACGAACTTTTGCAGAAAAAATGAAATATTATCCTACATTCGTAAAACAATTAGATCCAGAAGATAAAGGGATAATCGATATTGAAGTAGGTGCCTTTTTTAAATCCTATCAGGCAGAAACTTCAAATTCAGATCCAAATGAAGAAAATTCACAGGAATAGTAATCTTATATTTAATAAAAAATAAAAGATGTAGTAGGCGGTCCATAATTCTACACAATTTAATTTAATAAAATTTAACATAAATAGTTTTTTATTTTGCAATCAAATTCCATCTTGTATTTATTTTTGTGTAATTAGGGATCGCCTGTAACAGTAATTTTATAAAGAAAGTGTCGATGAAGTTGAAAAAAAATCGAATTGTTTTTGCTCTTGTTTTTTTAGTACTCGGCTTTATGATTAGTTACTCTTATCAATTAACAAAAAATAATGCAAATCAAGTAACAATTAATGATCGTGAATGGGAAAGAAACATTCAATTACGAAATCAATTAAATGATTTAGAAGAAAAAAATACTCGTTTACAAGAAGAGCTTTTTGAAAAACAGAAAACGTTATTTGAATTAGAAGAAAGTATTGTTGAAGATGAAAAGCTTCTCGCTCATTTAGCTGAAGAAGTTGAAGAGTTACGTATGGTACTTGGTAAAGTGGCAGTTCAAGGGGAAGGGATAGAAGTTACGTTAGACGATGGTACATTCGATCCTAAAGCTGGTGATATAAATAGTTTCCTCGTTCATGAGCACCATGTTTTAAATGTTGTTAATGAATTGTACATATCTGGTGCTGAAGCTATAGCAATTAATGGGAAACGATTAACTAGTAATTCCTATATAGAATGTACTGGACCTGTCATAACTGTCGATGGCGAACAGTTTCCTGCTCCCTTTGTTATCAGTGCGATAGGCGATGCTGATACTTTAGTAAAAGCGATAAATATACAAGGTGGTGTAAAAGACCAACTCGTAAATGATAATATCGTTTTTAAGTTAGAAAAAAAGGATAAAATTGTTATGAAAACTATACTTGGTAAAAACGATTCGTAATTGACGATAGAAAGTTTGATGGAAATGATAACGATAAACAAGAAAGGTTTCATTTTTATTTGTTTTTTATTTGGAGTAATGTTAGCAATCCAAATTAACTCATTAAAGAAAGAAGAAACTGTTGAGTCACAAGATACTTGGGAATTAAGGCAAAAATTGACAGAAGCAATGAAAACTGAATCAAACATATTAAAAGAAATACAGGAAGTAGATGAACGGCTTGCTCAATATGAAACAAAAAATGCCCAGTCAGGAAGAAGTATACTGCAAGATACTTTAAATGACCTACGATTAGAAGCGGGGTTGGAGGAATTGGAAGGTCCAGGTATTATAATAACCGTTTCTAAAGCAGATGAATTTATTAACGCCGGTGACTCTAATCCATATATATCGCCATCTGTATTACGGAAACTAATGAATGAATTAAATCGTTATGGTGCTAAAGCGATTTCTATTGCTGACCAGCGGATAATTACATATTCTACAATACGCTACATTGAAGGGGAGACGAAAGTTGACGGTTTTCCATTAAAAAATTTTCCGATGCAAATAAAAGTAGTAACAGAAGATGAAGAATCTGCGGAAAAGTTGTATAATTATATGCAAGTTTCGACAATTTCTGATGACTTTTTTATTGATCGATTTAATATATCAATTTCGGAACCGAAACAAAGTATAACGATTCCTGCCTACAATGGTGATTTTCATATTAAATCGATGGAGATTGTAAATTAGAAGGGGATAGATATTTAGAATGTGGCTCCCTATATTGAGTTTAATTATTGGTTTAAGTCTCGGAATATTAACAGATTTGGAAATACCGAATCAATATTCAGATTACCTTTCCATTGCTATACTAGCTGCATTAGACACATTAGTTGGTGGTATTCGAGCACAATTGCAAAATTTATATGACGAAAAGATATTTGTAACGGGTTTTTTCACAAATATTATTTTAGCAGCAAGTTTAGCTTTCCTCGGCGTCCAGATTGGTGTAGACTTGTATTTAGCGGCAGTTTTTGCATTTGGAGTAAGGTTATTCCAAAATATTGCCGTCATAAGAAGAATTTTAATTACAAAGTGGTCATTTCCGAGAAAAAGTGAAAAAAGAACGATAAAATAAAAGGAAAAACCATTGAAAAAAGCGAATATTTCTAGTGCTATTATTTTTTCGTTTACTGTTTTTGAAAAATACGTTTTAATAAATGTATATGCATTTTTTAAACATAATTTCGTTCATTTTTTTATTGGAAAATTATATTAAAAACATTTATATTGTTGTTCACACGAAATATGTGGGAAAAAGGAGGTGCCATAGATGAACAGCAATGCGATCTATGTAAGTTTAGACATCGGTACATCCAATGTGAAGATAATTATCGGTGAGATGGTAAATAAATCCTTAAATGTAATTGGCGTTGGAAATGTGAAGTCCGAAGGCTTGAAAAAAGGTGCCATTATCGATATTGATAAAACTGTTCAATCTATTAAACGGGCGAAAGAACAGGCTGAACGAATGATCGATATGGAGATAAACCAAGTGATTGTAGGTATACCTGCACAAAATATCTCTCTCATCGATTGTCATGGAGTTGTTGCCGTTAGTAGTGAGAATCGAGAAATTACGGATGAAGATGTCTATCGAGTAATTGATGCGGCTCAGGTAATATCAATACCGCCTGATCGAGAAATTATAAATATTATTAGAAAGCAATTTATTGTCGATACACAAGATGAAATAAATGATCCAAGAGGAATGATTGGTGTACGTCTAGAAATGGAAGGTTCATTAGTAATAGGACCACGTACATTTTTACTTAATATACTTCGTTGCGTAGAAAAGGCGGGACTCGAGATAGTTGACATTGTTCTTCAGCCTTTAGCAACCGGAGAAGTTGCTTTATCTTCTGATGAAAAATACTTAGGTTCAGCACTTATTGAAATCGGAGGAGGTTCCACTACCGTTACCGTATTTGAAGATGGTTTTATTAAAGGTACAGCTATGTTACCTATTGGTGGTGACCAAATTACTAAGGACATTTCCATTGTACTTAGAACTTCGACGGAAGATGCTGAAGCTGTAAAAATCAAATATGGCCAAGCATTATATGATTTAGCATCAGAAGATGAAACATTTACAGTACAAATAATTGGCAGTAATGAAAAACAAGAATACAATCAACAATTCCTTGCCGAAATTATCGAAGCAAGATTAGTAGAATTATTAGAGCTTGTTGCCTATGAAATTCAAAAAATGGGCATTGAAGAATTACCAGGAGGATTTGTATTAACTGGTGGTACTGCAAGCATGCAAGGTCTACCTGAGTTAGCACAAGCGATTTTCCAAAATCGTGTACGGGTAGCGATCCCAGATTATATTGGAGTGCGTGAGCCCCAATATACAACTGCAGTTGGAATTATAAAATATGCTTATGAGAATGCTAGATTACAAGGAAAAGAAACTGAAACCGCCGTTGTACCAGTTGAGCAAAAGGAACGTAAAACGGCAAAACCACAAGCAAAAGTTAACAACAACAATAATAAAGAACCACAACAAGATGGGAAGTTTTCAAAAATGAAAAAGTTCCTAGGCTCTTTTTTTGAATAGAAAATAATAGGAATAAGGAATTAGGAGGATTTTTGCATGTTGGAATTTGAATCACAAATCGACCAATTAGCGACAATAAAAGTAATTGGTGTCGGTGGCGGCGGAAATAATGCAGTAAATCGAATGATTGAGCATGGAGTTCAAGGGGTTGAATTTATTGCCGTCAATACTGATGCTCAAGCTTTAAATTTATCGAAAGCTGATATAAAAATTCAAATCGGTGCAAAACTTACGAAAGGATTAGGTGCCGGTGCTAATCCTGAAGTAGGTAAAAAAGCTGCTGAAGAAAGTAAAGAACAAATTGAAGAAGTAGTTAAAGGTGCAGATATGGTTTTCGTTACCGCAGGAATGGGTGGCGGTACTGGTACGGGTGCAGCACCTGTAATTGCGAAAATTGCAAAAGAACTTGGTGCACTAACTGTCGGAGTAGTTACACGTCCATTTTCTTTTGAAGGTAAAAGACGTCAAACATACGCAGCAAACGGTATCACTACAATGAAAGATTCTGTTGATACTTTAATTGTTATTCCGAACGACCGACTATTAGAAATCGTCGATAAAAGTACACCGATGTTAGAAGCGTTTAAAGAAGCTGACAATGTATTACGTCAAGGTGTACAAGGAATTTCCGATTTAATCGCAGTACCAGGTCTAATTAACCTTGACTTCGCTGACGTGAAAACGATTATGTCCAATAAAGGTTCAGCACTTATGGGAATCGGAATTGCTTCTGGAGAAAATCGAGCGGCTGAAGCAGCGAAAAAAGCAATTAATAGTCCATTGTTAGAGACATCTATCGATGGTGCCCAAGGTGTCATCATGAATATTACAGGTGGCGTTAACTTAAGTTTATTTGAAGTACAAGAAGCAGCTGAAATTGTTTCTTCTGCGTCTGACGAAGAAGTTAACATGATCTTTGGTTCTGTAATTAATGAAAACTTGAAAGATGAAATCGTTGTTACGGTCATTGCTACTGGATTTAATGAGGATTCAAATCAAAATAAACAACCTCAAACTCGTCCTAATGTTAAACAAGCTAAAACAACGACTTCAACACAAAGTCAAAGTCAAAACCAAAGCCAAACACAACAAAGAAGAGAACAACCAGTTAATGAACAACCTCAATATCAGGAACCTGCAAGGGAAACAAATGTGGACTATCAGGAAGATATGTTAGATATCCCAGCATTCCTTCGTAACCGTAATAAACGCAGACTATAAAATGGAAAAGATTACCCATGTGTAAGAAAAATTTCTTTCGGTGGGTAATCTTTTTATGTTTCACTAAAAACTCCCAATGAAATAATTACCCCATAATATCGCTAGTAACCTTTTACTCTACAAAACTTGCTAAAGTTACTATGGAAAGTAACATTAATCTTCAAGAAAACGAAACTACAGTAAAATATGTTCTAAATCCTTTTCTTTAAGTTCTGTATATATCCACAATTCCCATTCGTTTTTCCACGACAAAATAATGGTTTTTTCCTGAAAACTTCCTACATTTCCATGACATAAAGCGACACACTTTTGAATAAAATCAGAATATACTTATGGATAAGAATAGGAGATTAAATAATAGTCTATCCAATCCAACTTAAAATTAATAATAAGGGGTATACTCTGTTGACCGTGTATTTAGATATTATCTGGATACTTAATTTTTTATTTGATAGTCTTTTGCTTTTTTTAACTGGATTAATATTAAAAAGAAGAACCAAAAAATGGCGCGTTTTTCTCGGTGGATTTTTTGGTTCATTAATTATTTTTGCACCTTTTACACCCTTTGCAATATTAACATCTTCATTTTTTAAAATTTTCATTTCAATTTTGATGGTTATTGTAGCCTTTGGCTTTAAGCGAATGAAATACTTTTTTGCGAACTTATCAATTTTTTATCTCGTAACATTTGCAATGGGAGGTGCAATGATTGGTGTTCATTATTTGTTGAATTTTGATTACGATCTTGCAAATGCCCTCTTTTTAACTCATATTCAAGGTTTTGGAGATCCGATTAGTTGGTTGTTCGTTATTCTCGGTTTTCCTGTGCTTTGGTATTTTTCAAAAAATACGTTCGATCGGTTTGAAAATCATAAAATTCAATCTGATCAGCTCATTGACTTAGAGGTATTCATATTTGATAAATCCGTTCGTTTACGAGGATTGGTAGATAGTGGTAACCAATTGTATGATCCGCTTACGAGAAGACCGGTGATGATTGTTTCCTTAAAAAAAATGACTAATCTTCTTCCGAAAGAAATAATCCCGATTTTTAATAATGTTAATCAATTGTGGAACGAGAGCAATGAAGTCCCAAATGAGTGGGGGAATCGTCTATCCGTTGTCCCATATCGCGTTGTTGGTAAAGACCATCAACTGATTGTTACATTTCGACCTGATAAGGTTATGTTCATGCAAAATGAGGAGAAATTTCAAACAGACAAATTATTAATTGGGTTAGTGAATCAAAAACTCTCTAGTGATGACACATTCGATAGCATTATCCATCCTAAAATTCTTACTAGTGCAAAAGGTCAACAAGTATCTTAAAAATATAAAAAATAAAAGTTAGAAGGGAGTTTGAAAATGAAAAAATTTAAATTTTATTTAACCTATTACTGGTCGAAGTTGTTGAGAAAGCTACATATTAAGAAGGCAGATGAGATTTTCTATATCGGTGGTAGCGAGGCTTTACCTCCACCATTAACGAAGGAAGAAGAAGAAATTTTAATCCAAAAACTCCCAAAAGGAGACGAAACAGCACGCTCCATGCTAATTGAAAGAAATTTACGTCTCGTTGTGTATATAGCGAAAAAATTCGAAAATACAGGGATTAATATAGAAGATTTAATTAGTATAGGTACTATCGGTTTAATTAAAGGGGTTAACACATTTAATCCTGAGAAAAAAATTAAACTTGCAACATATGCTTCTCGCTGTATTGAAAATGAAATATTAATGTATTTACGAAGAAACAATAAAGTGAGGTCTGAAGTTTCCTTTGATGAGCCATTAAATATTGATTGGGACGGTAATGAATTGCTTTTATCAGACGTTCTCGGAACAGAAGATGACATTATTACAAAAGATTTAGAAGCTCGTGTAGACCGAAAATTATTAATGAAAGCACTTCATACGTTATCAGACCGTGAAAAACAAATAATGGAATTACGTTTTGGCCTTGTCGGTGGTGAAGAGAAGACACAAAAGGATGTCGCTGATATGCTAGGGATTTCTCAATCATACATTTCTAGGCTTGAGAAGAGAATATTCAAACGTTTACGGAAAGAATTTGAAAAAATGGTATAAAATATACTAACATATTTTATTAAAAAAATTTATTCCAATAAACAGTAACATATAACGGTTTTAGACTACCTTTTAACTATATATTATTTTTTTATGCTGCATATTTTTCCCTCCCACGGAGATACTGAAAATTGTAAAGCACTCCTGTGAGGAGGGAACAGACGATGATGCGCAACAAAGTAGAGATCTGTGGAGTGGATACTTCTAAGTTACCCGTTTTAAAAAATGAAGAGATGAGAGAACTATTTAAACAAATGCAGGCGGGTGATTTATCTGCTCGAGAAAAATTAGTAAATGGGAATTTACGTCTCGTATTAAGTGTCATTCAAAGATTTAATAATCGAGGGGAATATGTCGATGACTTATTCCAAGTTGGTTGTATTGGTCTTATGAAATCTATTGATAATTTTGATTTAAGCCAAAATGTTCGCTTTTCAACTTATGCGGTTCCCATGATTATTGGAGAAATTCGCCGATACTTACGGGATAATAATCCAATAAGAGTCTCTCGGTCCCTACGCGATATTGCTTATAAATCTTTGCAAGTTCGCGAGCGACTTATGGCCGAGTCATCAAAGGAACCGACTGCTGAAGAAATTGCAAAAGAACTCGATGTACCGAAAGAAGAAATCGTTTTTGCTTTAGATGCAATTCAAGACCCTGTATCCCTTTTTGAACCGATTTATAATGATGGCGGTGATCCGATTTACGTAGTAGATCAAATTAGTGATGAAAAAAATAAGGATTCAAATTGGATTGATGAAATCGCTTTAAAAGAAGGAATACGAAGGCTTAATGAACGTGAGAAGATGATTTTGAAAAAACGGTTTTTCCAAGGGAAGACACAAATGGAAGTAGCCGAAGAAATCGGTATATCACAGGCACAAGTCTCTCGTTTGGAAAAAGCAGCAATTAAACAAATGTCGAAAAATATACAATAAATTAAAATAGATAATTACAAATGAAAGGACTTTCTGTAGTAATTACAGAAGTCCTTTGTTTTTTATTATGGATTAGCAAATTTTGTTAAGTTTTTCAAGTTTCTATGGTAAACTTAAAAAGAGATTCTTATTTTAAGCTGTATTATAATAAGTAGAACAGTGAGCGAAAATAATGTCCTTATAAAATTTTAAACATTTAAGGATGCTTTATACTAAATCTTAAAATTTTAAAAGCAGGTGATGAAATGACTGAACCTTTTCTTCTTAAAGATCCAACATTTTTCGTTATTGAAGAATGGCAAAAACTAAATCCACGAATTATTGCTGGATTTACTACTAAAAACAATGGTTTCAGTCTTTCTCATTATAAAAGTAATAATTTAGGTCTTCACGTAGGTGACGACAGCCATACCGTTGTGAAAAATCGAGAAAAATTGGCTGACCAAATTCAAATTCCGCTTAATCAATGGGTGTGTTTACAACAGACGCACGGAAATAACGTTCAGTACGTTAATCAAGAACATTGGGGAAGTGGTGCTCTTGATTTTGAAACGAGTATAAAAGATTGTGACGGCATTTACACGAATCAACCAGGAACATTACTTGGTTTGATGTATGCCGACTGTGTGCCTATTTACTTTTATGCACCACAGGAGCAAATGGTTGGAATTGTCCATGCAGGCTGGAAAGGTACTGTGAAAAAAATCGTCCAATCTTTGCTAAATGATTGGCAACATAAGGGTATTGATTTATCTAGCGTTTATGCTTGTATTGGACCATCTATTTGCGAACATTGTTATATTGTAGATGATAGAGTAATTAATGAAGTAAAAATCATGAATCTAAGTCATCATGAACGTTTTTATAATGAAATTAAACCGAACCAATATAAACTTGATTTAAAAGGATTAAATAAAGCCTTATTAACACAAATAGGTCTACGGGAAAATCAAATTCAATTGACAAGTCTTTGTACTAGCTGTGAGAATTCACAGTTTTACTCTCATCGTCGTGACCAGGGAAAGACTGGACGTATGATGGGATTTATAGGGATTAAGGAGAAGGAGGATTAGACTTGGCAACAAGTGTAAAAGAAAATTTAGCAGTAATTCAAGAGAAGATAAAGCAAACATGTGAAAAAGTAGGTCGTGATCCTCAAGAAATTAAAATTATCGCTGTAACGAAATATTCTACTATTGAACGAACTAAAGAAGCGATTGAAGCTGGAGTAATTCATTTAGGTGAAAACCGTGATCATGAATTTTTAAATAAATATGAAGTGTTGGGAGATAAACCTACATGGCATTTTATAGGTACGTTGCAATCAAGAAAGGTAAAAAATATAATTGATAAAGTTCATTATATTCATTCCCTTGACCGAAAATCATTAGCAAAAGAAATAAATAAACGAGCAACAAAACCGATCAATTGTTTTGTACAAGTAAATGTCAGTGGTGAAGAATCGAAACACGGGATTGCACCTGAAGAAACTGTAGAATTTGTAAAATCTTTACAACAGTACCCAAATATTCGTATTATTGGTTTAATGACGATGGCGCCGCATATAGAAGATGAAACAATCTTGCGAACATGTTTTCAAAAGCTTCGCCAACTCCAACAACAAATTCAACAGTTGGAGTTAGAATATGCCCCATGTACCGAATTATCGATGGGAATGTCCAATGACTATGAGATTGCCATAGAAGAAGGAGCAACTTATATACGTATTGGTACAGCCCTTGTAGGTGAATAGTTTGGAGGTGACCCCGAATGGGATTTAAATCAAAAATAAAAAACTGGTTTTTCTTAGATGAATCTTATGAAGAAGAATACGATGATGAAAATTATAGCGATAATAAAAAAGAACATTATCCTGTTCAAAAGGAAAATGTAGTCCATGAAAAAGTGAACCAAACTAGAAGTAATGTTGTTAAACTAGAAAGTGTGAAAAACCAGTCGAAACTAGTTCTTTCAGAACCTCGAGTATTTGCAGAGGCACAAGAAATTGCGGACCATATAAAAAATCGGAGAGCGGTTGTCGTTAATTTACAACGAATTGATAAAAACCAAGCAAAAAGAATTGTCGACTTTTTAAGCGGAACAGTTTATGCATTAGGTGGAGATATACAAAAGGTAGGCACAAATATTATTTTGTGTACACCTGATAATGTTGAAGTATCAGGAAATATTTCGGATATGTTTATAGATCAAGAATTTGATGATACGAGGTGGTAAGCATTGGTTGCAATTGTTAATCTGTTATTTCAAATTTATTTTATTGCATTAATTATTTACATTTTCATGTCATGGGTACCGGGTTCTCGGGAAACCGCTATTGGTGAATTTTTAGCGAAAATATGTGAGCCGTATTTAGAACCTTTTAGAAGATTCATCCCACCTTTAGGATTGTTCGACCTATCTCCAATTGTCGCTATTTTAGTACTTCAATTTGCAAAAGTTGGTTTAATTCAAGTATTATTAATGATTTTCTAGTAAGGAGATAGTATGTCAATTTATCAACATTTTCGCCCTGAAGAAAAAGAGTTTATTGATCAAGTAATGAGTTGGAAAAATTATGTTGAAATGAATTATTCTCCGAAATTAACGGATTTTTTAGACCCACGGGAACAGTTCATCGTCCAATCCATCATTGGACAAAATGGGGAAGTAAAGTACCAATTATTTGGTGGAGCAAACAGTGCAGAAAGAAAAAGAGCACTTATATATCCGGATTATTTTCAACCGGAAGATGACGACTTTGAAATTCAACTATTTGAGATTAAATATCCAGTAAAATTTGTCAATTTATCCCATCCCCAAGTTTTAGGTAGTTTAATGGGGATTGGGTTGAAAAGGGAAAAATATGGCGATATATTAATCGATGGGGAACGAATCCAATTTTTCGTTGCAAAAGAAATTGCTGACTATATTCGCATACATTTTCATCAAGTTGGAAAAGCAACCGTAAAATTGGAAGATTTACCTTTATCTGAAGCAATCAAAGCAAACGAACAAACTGAAGAAAAGGAATTTACCGTTTCTTCTTTACGGTTAGATGCGGTTTTATCAACGGCCAGTCGTCTTTCACGTGAAAAGACACAGAAATTAATTGAAAATGGCCTTGTGAAAGTAAATTTTAGAATCGTTGAATCACCATCTTATCTGTTAGATGAAGGTGATTTAATTTCTGCAAAAAGAATTGGGCGCATGAAGTTAACTTTCATTGGTGAACAAACGAGAAAAAACAAATGGCGAATCCGTCTCGGTTATTTTAAATAAATTTACCCGTTTTGCAGGAAAATTATCACAAACTGTCGAAAAATAGTTTATAATATAAAATAATATGATATTTACTTTGGAGGTGGCTTTATGCCGTTAACGCCATTAGACATACATAATAAAGAGTTTTCCAAATCATTTCGAGGCTACGATGAAGACGAAGTTAATGAGTTTCTAGATCAAGTTATTAAAGATTATGAAATTATTATTCGTGATAAAAAAGAACTTGAAGAGCGAATAAAAGATTTAGAAGAAAGATTAAGCCGTTACAATAATATCGAAGAAACATTAAATAAATCGATTGTTGTTGCACAAGAGGCTGCAGAAGAAGTAAAAAGTAGCGCCCAAAAAGAAGCAAAACTAATCATTCGTGAAGCGGAAAAAAATGCCGATCGTATTGTAAATGAAGCTCTTTCTAAAGCAAGAAAAATTGCATTAGAAATTGAAGATTTAAAGAAACAGTCAAAAGTATTCCGCAATCGTTTTAGAATGTTAATTGAAGCCCAATTAGAAATGGTAGATAGTAAAGATTGGGATCAATTAATGGAATTTGATATTGATGCTACTGAATTGAAGTCTTTAGAAGAGGACGAAGAAGTTCAATTTAGTACACAAAAATAATAATTTTTAATAAAAAGTTGACGAATTAGTAAATTTTGCATATAATTCGTTATACTAATATTTATACGTATCGAATTTAATAATTAGAAACGATGAGAGGGAAAGTACAACTTCTAATTCTTTTCTACAGCGAACCGGTGATGGTGGGAGTCCGGTAAAAGAAGAAGTTGGAAGATCACCCTGGAGTTCTTGTACCGAAATTATAGTAAGTACAAGCGTGCGTGCACGTTAACGAATACAAGTGGGCAAAATTATTTTATATTTTTGCCTAATTGGGTGGTACCGCGGGAATAGCCTTCTCGTCCCAAATGGGATGAGAGGGCTTTTTGTATTTCTAATAATTTCTAATTTATTTTCCTAAAATGATTAGAAAATTACTTAACAGGTAATGATGAAGATAATAAAAGGAAGGTGTAAGAAATTGGATTATAAAGAAACATTATTAATGCCAAAAACAAAATTTCCAATGCGTGGAAATTTAACGAAAAAAGAACCTGAAATTCAAGCAAAATGGGAAGAAATGGATATTTACAAAAAAGTACAAGAACGGACAAAAGGTCGTCCGAAGTATGTACTACATGATGGACCACCTTATGCGAACGGTAGTCTTCACATGGGGCACGCATTAAACAAAGTATTAAAAGATTTAATTGTACGTTCAAGATCAATGTTAGGTTACGATGCTCCATATGTTCCTGGTTGGGATACACATGGTTTACCGATTGAACAAGAATTAACGAAAAAAGGTGTAAATCGAAAAGAAATGTCCGTTTCCGAGTTCCGTAAGCTTTGTGAACAATATGCTTTTGAACAAATTGATATTCAAAGAAAAGGGTTTAAGAGTTTAGGTGTTCGTGGAGACTGGGAAAATCCTTATTTAACCCTAAATCCAATTTTCGAAGCGCAACAAATTCGCGTATTCGGTGAAATGGCAAAAAAAGGCTTAATCTATAAAGGTTCAAAACCAGTTTATTGGTCACCATCATCTGAATCAGCTTTAGCTGAAGCGGAAATTGAATATAAAGATGTCCGTTCACCATCGATTTATGTTGCTTTCCCAGTAAAAGATGGAAAAGGTGTTTTAGATAATGATACTGAAATTGTGATTTGGACAACGACACCATGGACAATTCCAGCTAACTTAGGTATTTCTGTTCACCCTGAGTTTAACTATATTGTTGTAAACGTTGGGGACCGTAAATTCCTAATTGCTGAAGATTTATTAAAAACTGTGGCAGAAGAAATCGAATGGACAGACTATAAAGTTGTTCAAACAGTGAAAGGAAAAGAGTTAGAATACGTCGTTGCAAAACATCCGATTTATGATCGTGATTCTCTTGTGATGTGCGGTGAACACGTCACTTTAGATGCAGGTACAGGAGCCGTTCATACAGCTCCAGGACACGGGGAAGACGACTTCCGTATCGGTCAAAAATACAATTTAGGTGTATTAGCTCCAGTAGATGATCGTGGTCATATGACAGAAGAGGCACCTGGATTCGAAGGCATGTTTTACGATAAAGCAAATAAAGCAATTACACAAAAATTAGAAGAAGTAGGCGCTTTATTAAAACTTACTTTTATTACTCACTCCTATCCACATGATTGGCGTACGAAAAAACCAGTTATTTTCCGTGCAACACCTCAATGGTTTGCATCGATTGAGCCAATTCGTGAAAAATTATTACAAGAAATTCAAAATGTTAAATGGTTTAACCAATGGGGCGAAACAAGACTTTACAACATGATTCGTGACCGTGGTGACTGGTGTATTTCTCGTCAACGTGTTTGGGGTGTTCCAATTCCAGTCTTTTATGCGGAAAATGGTGAACCAATTATTACTGAAGAAACAATTGAACATGTGGCAAAATTATTTGAAGAACATGGTTCCAATGTTTGGTTCGAGCGCGATGCGAAAGATTTACTTCCTGAAGGCTTTACACATCCAGGTAGTCCGAATGGTGAGTTTACGAAAGAAACAGATATTATGGACGTTTGGTTCGACTCTGGTTCTTCTCACCACGGTGTTTTACGTACACGCGAAGAATTAAAATTCCCAGCGGATATTTATTTAGAAGGTTCTGACCAATATCGTGGCTGGTTTAACTCAAGCTTAATCATTAGTGTAGCAGTAAATGGTGTCGCACCATATGAAGGTGTTGTTTCTAACGGATTTACCGTTGATGGTGAAGGTAAGAAAATGTCTAAATCCGTAGGTAACGTCATTGTTCCTGAACAAGTAACAAAACAATACGGTGCTGACGTACTGCGTCTATGGGTAACTTCCGTTGACTATACACAAGATGTTAAAGTTTCAATGGATCACTTTAAACAAATTTCTGAAGTGTACCGTAAAATCCGTAACACCGTTCGCTTTATGTTAGGTAACTTAAATGACTTTGACGTTAAAAAAGACGCTGTCCCATATGAGAACTTACGTGAAGTTGACAAATTTATGCTTGTAAAATTAAATCAACTAATTAAAAATGTTCGTGAAAACTATGTAAATTACCGATTCTCAGAAATTTACCATGACTTAACTCATTTTATTACATTAGATTTAAGTGCGTTCTACTTAGACTTTGCAAAAGACGTACTTTACATTGAAGCGGAAAATAATCCAGTTCGTCGTTCCATGCAAACCGTAATCTATGAATGCCTAGTTGCTTTAACAAAAATGTTATCGCCAATCATTCCACATACAGCAGATGAAATTTGGGAATACATTCCAGGAGTAGAAGAAGAAAGTGTACAATTAACTGATATTCCTGAGTATAAAGAACTTCCTAATGCTGATCAATTAGTGGAAAAATGGACGAAATTCATGAAGCTTCGTGATGAAGTATTAAAAGCATTAGAAGAAGCACGTAATGAAAAAGTAATCGGTAAATCTTTAACAGCGAAAGTTACATTATATGTTCGTGAACATGTAAAAGAATTACTTGATTCGATTGACGAAAACGTTGGACAAATTTTCATCGTATCTGACTTAGAAGTTGCCGGCAGCTACGAAGATGCCCCAGAAAATGCATTAAAACTAGAACATTCTGCAATTGTAGTGACTAAAGCAGAAGGTGAAACTTGTGAACGTTGTTGGGTTGTAACACCAGATGTTGGTCAAAACGAAAACCATCCTACATTATGCCCACGCTGTGCTGAGGTTGTAGAAGAAAATTATAGTAATACAGTAAAATAATTTTTTGACAAATGAAAATCAATCATGGGTTGTCTTATTGACAGCCCTTTTCTTTTGAAAAATCTCCCTCAATTTCCTTCTATCGTCAAAAAAGCAATATTTTTTTCAAACTTTCCTCGTCACATTCGGTCATACTATACATACAATGAAAAATAGATTATTGAACGTATAGGGAGGTTTTTCATGGAAAACACATTGCTATATTCACTTTATGAGGAATTATTGGCAATGAAGGAAGATTTGGAAGAACGCCTTTATAATCAACAATTATCACCTTATGTGAAACAAATGGCGGAAGAGGAGTTACTTGACATAATAGCGACGATTAAAAAAATTGAAGACGGTGATTTTGGCGTTTGCGAAGAAACTGGAAGCACTATCCCACTTGAATTATTAACATTCCAACCGAATGTACGTTCAATAAGTGAAGTGAATTCTATTTTAAAATACTTTAAAAAACCAGTTTTTCCACCGAGCCAAATAAAAACTCCAAACTTTTAATGGGTTGGCTAAAAATATACATTTTTTAAATTTTTTAGTCGACCCTAACTTTTATAATATAACTTCTTTTCTTATAGTAAACATCGCATAATGTGGTAATTTATGCTAAAATGCAAAAGAGTTCACTTAAAGTTTGGAGGGGAAAGTTTGGTATACTATATTATTGCTTTAATTATAATTGGCATCGATCAACTTACAAAGTGGATTATCGTTAAATCGATGGAATTAGGGGAAAGTATTCCAGTAATTGAAAATTTCTTCCACATTACCTCTCATCGTAATAAAGGTGCTGCATGGGGAATGCTACAAGGACAAATGTGGTTTTTCTATATTGTAACAGTCGTTGTTGTTGTTATATTAATATATTACATACAAAAACATACGAAGGGTGAGCCTCTTTTCGGTACTGCTCTTGGCTTAATGTTAGGTGGAGCAATTGGAAACTTTATTGATCGATTATTTAGGCAGGAAGTCGTAGATTTTCTCCATTTTACTAATATTTTTGGCTATAATTTTCCAGTGTTTAATATTGCGGACTCGGCTTTAACAGTCGGTGTTATTTTATTAATTATTTTTATGATTCTTGATGAAAGAAAGAATAAAAAGGAGAAAAAAGATGGAGAAGGTTTATCATCTAGTAAGTGAAGAAGAAGCAGGGATTCGTATCGACAAACTATTAACTACCGTTGATGAAGAATGGTCCCGCACACAAATCCAAGAATGGATTAAATCTGAACATGTGTTAGTTAATGGTAAAAAAGTGAAAACAAATTATAAATGTGAAGTGAATGATAAAATCATTGTTAACATTCCTGAACCTGTTCCATTAAATATTGAAGCGGAAGAAATGGACTTAGATATTGTTTATGAAGATAGTGATGTCATTGTCGTTAATAAACCACGAGGAATGGTTGTTCATCCGGCACCGGGACACACATCCGGAACATTAGTTAATGGATTAATGGCCCATTGTAAAGATCTCTCTGGCATCAATGGTGTCATGCGTCCAGGAATCGTTCACCGTATTGATAAAGACACTTCTGGTTTATTAATGGTGGCAAAAAATGACGTAGCCCATGAAGCTTTAGTTGAACAACTTGTTGCAAAAACAGTAACAAGAAAGTATGAGGCAATTGTCCATGGTGTAATTCCCCATGATTTCGGAACAATCGATGCACCTATTGGTCGTGATAAAACGGATCGACAAAAAATGGCCGTCGTCGATAATGGAAAACATGCCGTCACCCATTTTAGAGTGATTGAACGTTTTACGGATTTTACCCATGTCGAATGTGAACTTGAAACAGGGAGAACTCATCAAATTCGTGTTCATATGAAATATATCGGTTATCCATTAGCGGGTGATCCGAAATATGGTCCAAGAAAAACGTTGGATATTGATGGACAAGCATTACATGCAGGGGTGCTCGGATTTGTCCATCCACGCACGAAGGAATATTTAGAATTCCAATCACCTGCACCAGAGGAATTTCAAAATCTGTTAGATTATTTAAATAAACGGAAATAAACGACTGAATTTTACAACAATATAAAATACCGTTGACAATTTTCTAAATACCACTTATCATCAAATAGAAAACAATATGAACCTTTAAAACAGTCCAGAGAGGCTGGGAAGGAGATGGTAAATATATTTTTGTGTGAATACCTCCTGCTCTCTGAAGCAGGATTTTTTTGTGAAAATTTTTGGGATTCAAACTAGATTCGGGGGGGACTCCAATGCAAAAGGCAGTTGTACTTGATGAACAAGCGATTCGAAGAGCTTTAACACGAATTGCCCACGAAATTATTGAACGTAATAAGGGCATTGAAGACATTGTAATTGTTGGAATTCGCACACGAGGCATTTATTTAGCAAAACGACTTGCAGAAAAAATAGAACAAATTGAAGGTGCTAAGTTACCTGTTGGTGAATTAGACATAACTTTGTACCGTGATGATTTAACCATTAAAACGGAAGATGAAGAGCCTCTTGTGAAGGATTCAAATATTCCAGTTGATATAAACGATAAAAAAATCATCCTTGTTGATGATGTTTTATATACGGGTCGAACAGTTCGTGCAGGGTTAGATGCGATTATTGATTTTGGTAGACCATCCCAAATCCAACTTGCGATTTTAGTAGATCGTGGTCATCGTGAATTACCGATTCGCGCAGATTACGTTGGTAAAAACATTCCAACATCGAAATCAGAACAAATTATGGTGGAATTATCCGAAGTTGACGGTAAAGACCTAGTAAGCATTTATGAAAATAATAAATAAGAGTACCCTTTTAAAGACAGTCCAGAGAGGCTGGAAAGGGGGACGTTATGTTTAGATAGGCTCGGAGTCTATTCTTTTATGGTAGGCAAAAAAGCATCTATCTATACATTTATGACCTCTTTCCAAATGGAAAGAGGTTTTTTGTATATAAAGGAGGATAATACGTTGAAAAGTCTATTAACAATAGAAGATTTATCCGATTTAGAAATAGAAAATTTATTACGAGATGCTAGTGAGTTTGCCAATGGAAAAGTATGGAGACCGCAACAACAAACTTTCGTTGCGAATTTGTTTTTCGAACCAAGTACTCGAACAAAAAGTAGCTTTGAAGTGGCAGAACGGAAGCTAGGTTTAGAAGTTGTTCCTTTTGAAGCTGGTTCATCCAGTGTATTAAAAGGTGAAACATTGTATGACACAGTAAGAACATTACAGTCAATTGGAGTAAATGCGGTCGTTATCCGCCATGAACAAGATCGTTACTTTGATGAATTAAAAAACTGCAGCATTCCGATTATTAACGGCGGTGATGGCTGCGGTAACCATCCAACCCAATCATTACTTGACCTATTAACGATAAAACAAGAGTTTGGTACGTTTAAAGATTTAAAAGTTTCCATCATCGGAGATATCCGTCATAGTCGGGTTGCTCGTTCCAATGCAACTGCCTTAACAAGACTTGGAGCGAAAGTAAGTTTTTCAGGACCGGAAGCGTGGTTTGATGAATCCATGAAAGCCTATGGTCCTTATGTAGAAATAGAGGAAGCAATAAGTGAAGCGGACGTAGTCATGTTATTAAGAATTCAACATGAACGACATGGTCATACTTTAGGACTTACGAAGGAACAATATCACGAAACTTACGGTTTAACGGTTGAACGGGAAAGAAAAATGAAAGAAAAAAGCATCATTATGCATCCTGCACCGGTTAATCGTGATGTGGAAATTGCTTCAGAACTTGTGGAATGTCGTCGTTCACGCATATTTAAACAAATGCAAAACGGTGTTTATGTTCGAATGAGTGTGTTAAAGAAAATACTTGAAACAAACTTAGAAGGGGAGAACATTTATGAAAATCATTATCAAAAACGGTTGGCTAATTAATGAAAAGGGAGAAAAAGAAAAGAAAAGTATTTTTATCACGAATGGGAAAATCGAAAAAATAACAGATGAAGTAAATATAGAAAATCAAAAGGATTATAAGATTGTTGATGCTGAAAACTATGTCGTTGCCCCTGGATTTATCGATGTTCATGTCCATTTGCGGGAACCAGGCGGTGAGCAAAAAGAAACAATTGAAACGGGAACTCTTGCTGCAGCCCGCGGTGGATATACAACGGTATGTGCGATGCCAAATACAAATCCAGTACCGGATACGAAAGAACAATTACAATGGTTAAATAAAAGAATTGCAGAAACAGCCCATGTACGTGTATTACCATATGCGGCAATTACAAAAGGTTTACAAGGTGGAGCTTTAAATGATTTTAATGAATTAGCAGAAGCCGGTGTCTTTGCCTTTACAGATGATGGTGTTGGCATTCAAACAGCAGGACAAATGTATGAAGCGATGCAACAAGCAGCAAAAATCAACAAAGCAATTGTTGCCCATTGTGAAGACATGTCTTTAGTATATTCAGGCGTTGTTCATAAAGGTAAAGTAGATGGGCGCTTAAATTTACCTGGAATTTTATCAGCATCTGAATCTGTACAAATTGCTCGGGATGTTCTTTTAGCTGAAGCTACAGGGTGTCACTACCATGTTTGTCACATTAGTACAAAAGAATCAGTTCGTGTAGTACGAGATGCAAAACGGGCGGGAATTAATGTGACTGCTGAAGTATCACCGCACCACCTACTTTTAAGTGAAGAAGATATTCCTGCTAATGACAGTAATTGGAAAATGAATCCACCGCTTCGAGGAGAAGACGATAAAGAAGCGTTAATTGAAGGTTTACTAGATGGAACAATTGATTTTATCGCGACAGATCACGCACCTCATACGGCTGAAGAAAAGGCACAAGGTATGGAAAGTTCACCATTTGGTATCGTTGGTTTAGAAACTGCTTTTCCACTTTTATATGAGCATTTTGTGAAAAAAGGAATTTTAACTATAAAACAATTAATTGATTTCATGACAATTAAACCAGCTGAAGTGTTTCAATTACCGTATGGCAAGTTAGAAGAAGGTGAAGTTGCCGATATTGTGTTACTCGATTTAAATTTAGAAAAAACAATTAATCCTGAAGAATTTGCTTCAAAAGGTAAAAACACTCCATTTACTGGTTGGAAATGTCAAGGATGGCCAGTTATGACGATTGCCGCTGGAAAAATCGCTTGGCAAATGGAACGGGCACAAATATAAGATTGCTATTTTAATAAAATGAAGAGTACAGGGGGATAAGCTTCCATGAAAAGAACAGATATTAAGTCAATTTTAGTGATAGGTTCTGGTCCAATTGTAATTGGTCAGGCAGCAGAATTTGATTACGCAGGAACTCAAGCTTGTTTAGCGTTAAAAGAAGAAGGTTATAAAGTTATTTTAGTAAACTCGAACCCAGCTACAATTATGACGGATCCTGAGATTGCGGATAAAGTATATATCGAACCGTTATCTGTTGAATTTTTATCCCGCATTATTCGAACTGAACGACCAGATGCACTCCTACCGACGTTAGGTGGGCAAACTGCATTAAATTTAGCGGTAGAGTTAGCGGAATCGGGTATTTTAGACGAATTTCAAGTTGAGATTTTAGGGACAAAACTTTCTTCAATTCAACAAGCTGAAGACAGGGAACTTTTCCGTGACTTAATGGAGAAACTGAATGAACCAGTACCTGAAAGTGATATTATCCATTCTATAGAAGAAGCTTACCAATTTGTTGAAAAAGTCGGCTATCCTGTTATTGTACGACCTGCCTTTACATTAGGCGGAACTGGTGGCGGAATTTGTGAAAATGAAGCGGACTTAATTGAAATTGTTTCAAACGGGATTAAATTAAGTCCGGTTAACCAAGTTTTACTAGAAAAAAGTATTGCTGGATATAAGGAAATTGAATTTGAAGTTATGCGCGATGGAAAAGATCAAGCGATTGTCATTTGTGATATGGAAAATATTGATCCAGTCGGCATCCATACGGGTGACTCAATCGTTGTATCCCCTAGTCAAACATTATCAAATGAGGAATATGAACTGTTAAAAAATGTTTCCTTAAAAATAATCCGTGCATTAAAAATTGAAGGTGGCTGTAACGTTCAACTAGCCCTTGATCCTAACAGTTTACAATATTACATTATCGAAGTGAACCCACGGGTAAGTCGTTCATCTGCTTTAGCTTCAAAAGCGACCGGGTTTCCAATTGCTAAAGTTGCAAGTAAGATTGCCGTTGGAATTACACTCGATGAAATGATGAATCCAGTTACAGGAAAGACTTTAGCAGAATATGAGCCTAATTTAGATTACGTAATTACAAAAATTCCGCGTTTTCCATTTGATAAATTCGAATCAGCACAAAGAACGCTTGGAACACAAATGAAAGCAACTGGGGAAGTAATGGCTGTTGGTAAAACTTTTGAAGAGTCAATTTTAAAAGCGGTTCGTTCATTGGAAGCGAAGGTGTATCATTTACAATTAGCAAATTTAAGTGAATTAGATGACAAAATTATTGAAAAACGCATTAAAAAAGCAGGTGACGAGCGTCTATTCTTTATCGGTGAAGCATTAAGAAGAGGCGTATCAATCGAAACGATTCACGAATGGAGCGGAATCACATCGTTTTTTCTTGAAAAATTCCAGAATATCGTTCAATTCGAAGACAAATTAAAACAAAATGTGAATGATTGGATTGTCTTACAAGAGGCAAAAGAACTTGGTTTTTCCGATAAAACAATTGCTAAACTATGGAAATTACCAGAGATCGATGTTTATAAATTAAGAAAAGAACAAGGTCTTATGCCCGTTTATAAAACAATTAAACCGTGCATCGGCGACAAAGTGGATTCAAATTCATATTATTACAGTACTTTTGATCAAGAAAATGAATCAATCCGTACGGAAAAAGAAAGTATTATCGTAATCGGTTCTGGTCCAATTCGTATCGGGCAAGGGGTTGAATTTGACTACGCCACAGTCCATTCTGTATGGGCGATAAAAGAAGCGGGTTACGAAGCAATTATTATTAACAATAACCCAGAAACAGTATCAACCGACTTTAGTATTTCTGATAAATTGTACTTTGAACCCTTAACAATTGAAGATGTTATGCATGTGATTGAAGTTGAGCAGCCGAAGGGGGCTGTCGTTCAATTCGGTGGCCAAACGGCAATAAACTTAGCTTCACAACTTGCTGAACGTGGTGTAAATATTTTAGGAACGAGTTTAGAAGACCTAGATCGGGCTGAAAACCGGAAGTTGTTTGAAAAAATGTTACAGGAAAATAATATTCCACAACCAAAAGGGAGCACAGCTCTTAGTGTGGATGAAGCAGTAAAAATTGCAGAAGAAATCGGTTATCCAGTACTTGTTCGTCCGTCCTATGTTTTAGGTGGTCGCGCAATGGAAATTGTCTACCGTGAAAATGAACTTCGTCACTATATGGAAAATGCCGTAAAAGAAAATCCAGATCAACCGGTATTAATTGACCGCTACTTAGTTGGTAAAGAGATTGAAGTTGATGCGATTAGTGATGGAGAAAATATAGTAATTCCTGGCATTATGGAACACATTGAACGGGCAGGTGTACACAGTGGTGACTCCATTGCAGTATATCCACCACAAAGTATTTCGGAAGGGATTCAAGAGCGGATTGTAGATTATACAATTAAATTAGCAAAATCGTTAAATATAAAAGGTTTATTAAACATCCAATTTGTCGAATCCCGAGGTGAAGTGTTCGTCATTGAAGTGAATCCTCGTTCAAGTCGGACCGTGCCATTTTTAAGTAAAATTACAAACATCCCAATGGCAAAAATTGCGACGAAAGTGATTTTAGGTGAATCGTTGAAAGATTTAGGATTCCAAACAGGATTAGTTGCAAATCAAGAGGGGGTATTTGTAAAAGTACCGGTCTTCTCCTTTGCGAAACTTCGTAGAGTAGATATTACTTTAGGACCGGAAATGAAATCGACCGGCGAAGTCATGGGTAAAGATAAAACGATGGAAAAAGCACTTTATAAAGGGTTAGTTGCAGCAGGTATGAAAATTCAAACTTATGGATCAGTCATTATGACGATTGCGGATAAGGATAAAGAAGAAGCAAGTCGTTTAGCAAAACGATTCCAACAAATCGGCTATCAAATTTTAGCGACGAAAGGAACGGCGAAATATTTACAAGAAAAAAATATTCCTGCAATCACAATCGATAAAATTAGTGACAGCGGAGAAAATAATTTACTTCATATTATCCGTAGCGGCAAAGCTCAGCTTGTTGTCAATACACTAACGAAAGGTAAAGAAGTCGAACGTGACGGATTTAGAATTCGTCGGGAAGCGGTGGAAAATTCAGTTCCTTGTTTAACATCCCTAGATACAGCTGATGCCATTTTAAACGTACTTGAATCAATAATATTTTCGGTAAGTCCAATTGCTAGTTCAATAGAGGAAAACAAGGAGCTGGTTCATTAATGGTTGCAGTAGAAAAAATGGTCGTAACGGAGCAAATTGAAATTGCGAAAAACATTTTCAAGCTTGTACTAAAAGGTGATCTCGTTGTAAAAGTAACAGCACCAGGACAGTTTGTAAATTTGAAAGTTACAGAAAGTTTAGATCCGATTTTACCGAGACCAATCAGTATAGCTGATCTTAATAAAGAAAATCACAAAATGGCGATTATTTATCGAATCGAAGGTAGAGGGACAGAACTTTTATCATATAAAAAAATCGGGGACGAAGTAACAATTATTGGTCCGTTAGGAAATGGTTTTCCAATACAAGATATGAAAAGCGGTCAAAAAGCATTAATCGTTGGTGGTGGGATAGGTACACCACCACTGCTTGAACTGTCAAAACAACTGGCATTACGTGGTGTAGAAGTAACCCATGTTCTTGGTTTTCAAACAAAAGAAGCGGTTATTTTACAACAAGAATTAAGTGAATATGGAAAAACGTATGTGGCAACAGAAGACGGAACAGAAGGTACGAAAGGCTTTGTTACCGATGTAATTGATCAATATGAACTTGAATTTGATCGCCTATATACTTGTGGTCCGACTCCGATGTTGAAGGCTTTAGAAGCAAAGTTTCCAGAAAAAGAAGTTTATTTATCATTAGAAGAACGGATGGCTTGTGGAATTGGCGCATGTTATGCATGTGTTAAAGAAACATGTAAAAAAGATGATGAATTAGGTTATCGGAAAATTTGTAGCGATGGTCCAGTATTTCGTGCCGGGGAGGTTGTTTTATGAGTCGGTTAAATGTATCGTTACCAGGTTTAGAAATGAAAAATCCAATCATGCCTGCATCCGGTTGTTTTGGCTTCGGGCGTGAGTTTGCTAATCTGTATGATTTAAATATCCTCGGTGCGATTATGATTAAAGCAACGACCGTTGAACCACGTTTTGGTAACCCGACACCACGGGTCACTGAAACACCAGGAGGGATGTTAAACGCCATCGGCTTACAAAACCCTGGAATGGAAAAAGTAATCGGTGAAGAATTACCATGGTTAAGCCAATTTGATGTACCGATTATTGCAAATGTGGCAGGAAAAACGATTGAAGATTATGAAACGGTCGCAAAAGAAATTTCGAAAGTTGATAATGTAAAAGCACTTGAATTAAACATTTCATGTCCTAACGTGAAACAAGGTGGTATTACGTTTGGTACGGTCCCAGAAGTGGCAAAGGAAGTAACGGAACGGGTAAAAGCGGTATCCGAAGTTCCTGTTTATGTAAAACTGTCTCCAAATGTAACGGATATTAAAGAGATGGCTAAGGCTGTCGAAGCAGGTGGAGCGGACGGAATTACATTAATTAACACATTAACAGGTATGCGAATTGATTTAAACACAGGTAAACCAATAATTGCGAATGTGACAGGTGGTTTGTCTGGTCCAGCGGTAAAACCGGTTGCCCTCCGGATGGTTTATGAAGTAAGTCAAACGGTCGATATTCCAATCATTGGCATGGGTGGCATTCAATCGGCAGAAGATGTGCTAGAGTTTTATTATGCTGGGGCTAGTGCTGTTGCGGTAGGTACTGCTAACTTTGTAGACCCATTTGTTTGCCCAAATATTATCCGTGATTTAGAAAAACTTTTAGATCAATATCAAATTAATCATATTACAGACATCATCGGAAGGAGTTGGGCATAGTGGTGGAAAAACCGGTGTTTATTGCACTTGATTTCCCAAATAAAGAAGAGACGATTACATTTTTAAATAAATTTCCTAACGAACAACTTTATGTAAAAGTCGGAATGGAATTATTTTATCAAGAAGGTCCCGAGATTATTAAAGAGATTAAAGCTTACGGACATAAAATCTTCCTCGATTTAAAATTACACGATATCCCAAATACAGTTTACCGTGCAATGAAAGGATTAGCTCGCTTAAATGTAGACCTTGTTAATGTTCATGCTGCAGGCGGTAGTGAAATGATGAAAGCAGCAATTGAGGGGCTTGAGGAAGGTTCTGGTGACGGAGTGCGCCCTAAATGTATTGCTGTGACTCAATTAACGAGTACGACAGAAGAGCAAATGCAACGAGAGCAACAAATAAAAGAAAGTTTAATAGATTCGGTTTATCATTATGCAAAACTTGCGAAAGACTCAGGACTAGACGGTGTAGTTAGCTCCGTACATGAAGCAAATTTAATTCGCAAAATCGATGAAAACTTTTTAATTGTTACTCCTGGTATTCGTTTAGCAAATGACCAGGTAGGAGATCAAAAACGTGTTGCCAACCCACGATATGCCCGGCTACAAGGTGCAACAGCAATCGTTGTTGGACGTTCAATTACCGGAAAAAAAGATCCTTATGAAGCATATTTAACTGTAAAAAATGAATGGGAGTTGGTTGAATGATGAGTACACAACAATTTTTAGCAGATAAATTATTAGAAATTGGCGCGGTATCCCTTAGCCCGAATGATCCTTATACTTGGGCATCTGGAATTAAGTCTCCTATTTATTGTGATAACCGCCTAACATTAGGCTATCCAACGTTAAGAAAAGAAATTGCAAAAGAAATGACAAAATTAATCAAAACCCATTTTTCTGACGTACAGTTAATTGCAGGGACGGCTACAGCTGGTATACCTCATGCAGCTTGGGTTTCAGATATAATGAATCTTCCGCTTTGTTATGTGCGTTCAAGCTCTAAAGGTCACGGTAAACAAAATCAAATCGAAGGACATTATTTTGACGGACAAAAGGCTGTTGTCATTGAAGATTTAATCTCAACTGGAAAAAGTTCAGTTCAAGCAGCCATCGCATTAAAAGATGCTGGTGTTGAAGTTTTAGGTGTTGTTTCAATCTTTACATATGAATTACCAGAAGCGGTTGACCAATTTGAACAAATTGGAATTCCTTACTATTCATTAACAAGCTTTTCTACTTTATTAGATACGGCAACTGAGAATGGAAAAATCACGGAAGCTGAAAAAAAGTATATTTTGAAATGGAAAGAAAATCCTAGAGTTTGGGGATAGAAGCTTCATAGTGGTAATTTTGAGCAAGTCGTTCATTACGTGAGTGAACGACTTTTTCTTTTTGGATTGAAATAGTCGTAGCTAGTGTTTAAATTGCTGCTATAAACAGATCTAGTAGGAAGATGTATGTAGAAGTGTGAATAGGAGTGTTCTATGAACAGATAGTACAAGAAAAAGAAGTAGAAAGTGTCAATAGGAGCGTTCAATAAACAGATTTTTCAAGAAAAAGAAGAAGGAAGTGTGCATAGAAGCGTTCAATAAACAGATTTTTCAAGAAAAAGAAGAAGGAAGTGTTAATAGAATGGTTTAATAAACAGATTTTTCAAGAAAAAGAAGAAGGAAGTGTTAATAGAATGGTTTAATAAACAGATTTTTCAAGAAAAAGAAGAAGGAAGTGTGCATAGAAGCGTTCAATAAACAGATTTTTCAAGAAAGTGTAAAAGGAAGTGTAAATAGGAGTGTTCTATGAACAGATTTTTCAATAAAA
Organism: Pallidibacillus pasinlerensis; assembly: GCF_009996845.1. Taxonomy (GTDB): domain Bacteria; phylum Bacillota; class Bacilli; order Bacillales; family Caldibacillaceae; genus Pallidibacillus; species Pallidibacillus pasinlerensis. Next base: position 67,791 of record NZ_JAACYS010000001.1, read on the forward strand.
TGTAAGAAGAAGTGTAAATAGAAGCCATCAATATACAGAACACTCAAGAAAAAGTAGAAAGAAGTGTAAATGGAAATCACTTATAAACAGATTTTCATAAAAAATCTAGAAAATAGTGATTATAAAAGCTTGTGGCTTACAGTTATTTCACAAATCATGCTAAAGATATGTTTTCATAAGTTTGACATTCACAATTTTTTCCAACCACAAACATAAAAAGTGTATACTTCACATGAATCCCCCCAATAAAGCCAAAAAATGGTCGTCCACAAAATCAATGAACGACCAACAATATTAACCATCAATGTGTCAAACATCATGCAACGTTAACTTCGTACAAAGCTCCAAGTTCAGCATTAACATTTTACAATTATTTATTTCACCTTTAACTTTGAAACTAATTCAATATCCGGCGTTACGTAAATCGTTTGTTGGTGATCATAGATAACAAACCCTGGCTTTGCTCCGCTGGGCTTCCGGACATGTTTTATTTTCGTATAATCAACGGGAACGCTGCTTGATGAGCGGGCTTTACTGAAATAAGCTGCAAGCATTGCTGCTTCTAAAATCGTTTGTTCAGAAGGATCTGTTGAACGAATGACAACGTGGGATCCAGGGATATCTTTTGTGTGTAACCAAATCTCTTCTTTTTTCGCAAGCTCCATTGTTAAATAATCATTTTGTTTATTATTTTTCCCTACTAAAATAATCGTTCCATCTGAAGACACATACTGTTCCAAAACAGGAGCTAACGACTGCTGTTTTCTATTTCTTTTCGTTGGTCGTTTCTTAATATATCCTTGTTCGGCCAATTCTTCTTTAATTTCCTCAATATCTTTCGGTGCTGCCGTTTCAATTTGTTGCAATACACTTTCTAAATACAATAAATCTTCCTGCGTTTTCTCAATTTGTTCGTTCACCGCAACGACGGCATGTTTTCCTTTTTGATATTTATTAAAATACCATTGTGCGTTTTCTGCCGGAGTCTTATTCGGATTTAACGGAATCGTAATCGGCTTATTATCCTCATAATAATTTTCAACAGTTATTTCTTCGATCCCTTTTTCTACCATATATAAATATGCCGTTAAAAGTTCTCCGTAAAGTTGATAAATTTCACTGTTTTCAGCTTCCTCTAAATCTTTTTCTAACTTTTTAATTTTCGTTTCATTTTTTTCAATTTCATTTTTTAAAAATTTCTCTAAATCGCCAGCGAGCTGTTTTACTCGATCTCGTTCTGCTTTACCGAAATAAAAGGCATCAAGCAATTCACTTAATGAAGAAAAAGTTTTCCGTTCTCCTTTAACATGCTCAAGTGGAATATAGTAAAATACTTCTTTATTCTCACCTTTAATAATCGTCGGTTCAATTTCGCCATTTTTCACACGATCAACTAATTTAATAAAACTCTTCGGTAAAGTTACTCGATTGGCGATTTCCGCCTTATGTATGACTTCTTTTGCAAATAACGGCGATATACCAGCAAATTGTGCCACAAGCTGTTTATCTAATTTTCCACTATTAAAATCAACCAGCTTTAAAACATCTTCTTCGGTTGCTTCAAATGGATTCAGTTTAACTTGTTCAGGGGGTGATATATATTCATGCCCTGGTAAAATGGCCCGGTGGCGGTTAACGGCGTAAGAAATATGTTTAATTGAATCTAAAATCATATTCCGCTCATCATCAACGAGAATGATATTACTATGCCGTCCCATAATTTCTATAATTAAATTTTTATATGAAATATCACCAATTTCATTTCTTCCTCTTATTTTAAAAATGATTATTCGATCTAAACCAACTTGTTGAATTTCCTCAATAAATTGTCCTTCTAAATGTTTTCTTAACATCATACAAAACATCGGAGCTTCCTTAGGATTTTCATACGTTTCCTGCGTAATTTGTACCCGAGCATAAGACGGATGGGCAGATAGTAAAACACGATGATTTTTCCCACGTGCTCGTACCGTTAAAATTATTTCATTTATAAAAGGTTGATGAATTTTCATAATCCTTCCGCCTTGTAAAAGTGGGGAAAGTTCCTTCACCATCCTATGAGTAAAAAGACCATCAAACGACATATATTAACACCTTCTATACATTCTTAATAATCTTTCCCAAGTATAGCATTTTTTTCATGGCTACTGAATATTCTTTATTGAAAGATTTGTACAAGCCGTACATCACGACTACACAATTATATTACATCTCATCAAAACCATTAATTTATTGGTTTTTAAAAAACAATTCAATTTTTATACATCTTACGAATAATTTTAGTCATCGAACAAGTGGATAGAGGAGTGGAAATGAATAATGAAATATCATGAAATGAATCCAGAAGAAATTCGTGAAAAGATTCAAACAGATTTCAAGCGAGGGTTAACAGAGGAAGAAGTTTCAAGAAGGAGAAAACAATTCGGTTATAATGAGCTGCAAGATGGAGAAAAGCAATCGGCTTTGCTTTTATTTTTTAGTCAATTTAAAGACTTCATGGTAATTGTCTTACTTGTAGCAACATTAATATCCGGTTTACTCGGGGAATACATCGATGCGATAGCAATTATGGCAATTGTCCTTTTAAATGGGGTATTAGGATTTTATCAAGAGCGCCGGGCTGAAAAATCATTAGACGCATTGAAGAAATTATCAGCCCCAACTGCAAGTGTGTTAAGAGATGGTGAATGGATAAAAATTCCATCGAAAGAAATTGTTCCCGGTGATATTGTCCGCTTTTCTAGCGGAGATCGAATTGGCGCTGACCTCCGAATTGTTGAAGCAAATAGTTTAGAAATCGAGGAATCCGCATTAACAGGTGAGTCGGTTCCCTCAAGTAAAGATACCGATATTATTCATGGAGAAAATGTTGGTATTGGTGATATGTCTAATATGGCCTTTATGGGGACGATGGTCACCCGAGGAAGTGGGATAGGTGTTGTTATTGGCACTGGTATGCAAACGGCGATGGGACAAATTGCCGACATGTTACAAACGGCGGAAACTTTACAAACTCCACTCCAGAGACGTTTAGAACAACTTGGAAAAATTTTAATCGTCGTTGCCTTAGTTTTAACGTTGTTAGTTGTCGTCATTGGTATTATGCAAGGACATGATATTTATACAATGTTTTTATCTGGAGTATCCCTTGCAGTTGCAGCGATTCCGGAAGGTTTACCTGCAATTGTTACAATCGCCTTATCCCTTGGCGTACAACGGATGATTAAGAAAAACTCCATAGTTCGTAAATTACCAGCTGTTGAAACATTAGGTTGTGCGTCAGTTATTTGTTCCGATAAAACGGGTACGATGACCCAAAATAAAATGACCGTTACCCATTTATGGGCAAATAATGAAGTGTGGAATGTATCTGGACAAGGTTATGAACCAATTGGTGAATTTTTAAAAAGTAAACGAAAAATGGATCCAACGAAGGATGTTCATTTTAATAAATTACTTTCCTTTGCGATGCTGTGTAATCATGCTGAAATTTGCAAAAAAGGTGATTATAAATTAGACGGTGACCCGACGGAAGGTGCACTATTAGTTGCAGGAATGAAAGCAGGATTTTCAAGAGATAAATTATTAAAAGAATACAAGATTATTCAGGAGTTCCCTTTTGACTCCGCAAGAAAAATGATGACAATTATCGTTCAAGACAAAAAAGGAGATCGGTATGCGATAACTAAGGGTGCGCCGGATATATTAATCAACTTAAGTGAGTCGGTTTTTGCAAATGGAAGGCAACAATATTTAAATCAACAATGGAAAAGTCAATTGCAACATGCTGTTGAATCTTTAGCTGAACAAGCATTACGTACGATTGCGATTAGTTATAAAAAATTAAATACAAAAACAAAATTTAGTCATGAATCTGAAGTGGAAAAAGATTTAACGTTTATTGGTCTTCAAGGAATGATTGACCCACCTAGACCAGAAGTATATGATGCGATTAAAGAATGTAGAGAAGCTGGCATTAAAACAGTCATGATTACTGGGGACCACGTCATTACCGCGAAAGCGATTGGAAAAGAGTTAGGACTCATTAATTCGAATAGTCTTGTTCTAGACGGGGCAGCATTAGATACAATGAGTGTTGATGAATTAGAAGAAATCGTCGATGATGTATCTGTTTTTGCCCGTGTTTCACCTGAACATAAATTAAAAATCGTTAAAGCGCTGCAAAATAATGGACATATTGTAGCGATGACCGGTGATGGGGTAAATGATGCGCCGGCGATAAAAGCAGCGGATATCGGAATTGCGATGGGAATAACAGGAACAGATGTTGCAAAAGAATCTTCCTCCCTTATCCTATTAGACGATAACTTTGCAACAATAAAAGCAGCAATTCAAGAAGGACGTAACATATACGAAAACATTCGAAAATTTATCCGTTACTTACTTGCATCGAATGTCGGTGAAATTTTAGTTATGTTATTTGCGATGATTTTAGCGATGCCACTACCACTCGTACCAATTCAAATTTTATGGGTTAACTTAGTAACAGATGGACTACCAGCGATGGCATTGGGACTAGATAAACCAGAATCCGATGTTATGAAACGTCCACCGCGTAATCCGAAAGAAGGTGTCTTTGCTCGAGGTTTAGGTTGGAAAGTCATTTCAAGAGGATTTTTAATCGGTATTGCAACACTTATCGCCTTTGTTATCGTATATACAAATAATCCAGATGACTTAGCTTATGCACAGACGGTTGCTTTTTCAACTCTCGTTTTAGCCCAATTAATACATGTATTTGATTGTCGTAGTGAACATTCAATCTTTGCTCGAAACCCATTTGGAAACACATATTTAGTATGGGCGGTAATTTCTAGTGTAATACTATTATTAATAGTTATTTACTATCCGCCACTTGCAACGGTATTCCATACAGTTCCAATCGAGCCACGCGATTGGTTACTCATTATTGCAATGGCCTCCATTCCAACATTTTTACTTGTCGGCTCCTTATTTATTAAGAAAAAATAACATGTTCGGCAAAAGGAATTTCCACCTTTTGCCTTTTTATGTGCGCCCGGCATGTACATGAACTATAGGGTGTAAGTCCCGAACCCCGAAGACAGAAGTAGAGGTTAGCCAAGAGCAAGGGTGTCCGTGGTGACGCGGAATCTGAAGGAAGCTGGAGGCAAAACACCGGTCCGAGGAACACGAACCTCATATAAGGCTAGGTATGATTGAGTGAGTTTGCATAACAAAACAAAGCTCTTTCTGTCGAAGGTCATATCGAGTAAATGAGGCGGATAGATGGTGTGAAAGTGCATGTACTTACCCGGGGAGGTCTGGCGGATATGTGAAGTACTCTTCATAACCTACTTAGTGATAAGTAGCTGAACCGTCAGAAGTCAGCAGAGGTCATAGTATTAGTTGGTCTAGAACAACTAAGAAGGACCGAACAATTAAGAGAGAATAGCCCTTGGCATTCAGTGGGTCATGATGAACACAGAAAACGTAGTACCTCACTTGAGGGAGGAAGCGGTGAATCCCGTGGGAGACCTCTTGGAGGGTGGAGTGACCACTGGCATAAAGAGAACAGCTATTCACGGAAGTTATAAAGACTTGCGTCAATGATCTTAATTGAACCGCCGTATACGGAACCGTACGTACGGTGGTGTGAGAGGACGGGAGTTAATCGCTCCCTCCTACTCGATTTTTATGTTACAATAGAAAATAACGATGAAAAAGAAACTAGGTGAGACTGTGGTTAAAAGTATGACTGGATTCGGAAGAAGTAAAATGGAGTCTGAAGATTTTGTGGTAACGGTAGAAATCCGATCAGTTAATCATCGTTATTTAGATTTTCATATTCGGATGCCACATCAATTTTTACTTTTAGAAGATAAGATTAAAAAAATCTGTCAACAATACTTATCAAGGGGAAGAGTTGACTGTTATGTAAATATTGAAGGAACAGGCTTAGTCAATCGGTCATTAGTCATTGACTGGGAATTAATTGATGAGTATTATCAATACATAACGCAATTAAAAAATCGATATCAATTAAGCGGAGATATACAATTGTCCGATTTTTCACGACGAACTGAACTCGTTGAAATAAAAGAAAATGAATTGAAAAACGAGGATATTAATAACGCAATTTTACAATCTGTTAAAGAAGCTGTGCAAAACTTAACAGAAATGCGTATAATAGAAGGACAAGCGTTAAAAAAACAATTAAACGAATATTTGTTAAAAATTAACAATGAGTTAAAGAACATCATTGACCTCATTCCTATCGTTCAAAAAGAATATGAAGAGCGTTTACGAAAGAAAATTTCCGAGTTTACTGAAGGGTTAATTGATGAATCTCGTGTAATGACGGAGATTGCGATTTATTCAGAACGATCGGATATTTCGGAGGAACTAACCCGATTACAAAGTCATGTCCAACAATTTTATACTACCTTAGAATTTAATGAACCAATTGGTAGGAAATGTGATTTTCTTGTACAAGAAATGAATCGTGAAGTAAACACCATTGGCTCTAAATCTAACAGTGTAGAAATTAGTAAAATTGTTGTGGAATTAAAAACAATGATTGAAAAAATTCGCGAACAAGTCCAAAATATTGAATAAGCCAAAAGAAAAATGATAAAATTTGACTTTATTGCGCGGAGCTAAAGGTAGAGTTGAATCGGGCAGAAGTTTTTCTACGTAAATATTTAAAATAATCATAGGGATGGAGGTCAAATGGTGGGTTTGATAAATATTGGTTTTGGTAGTGTCGTCTCTTCCAATCGAATTATTGCAATTGTTAGCCCTGAGTCTGCTCCGATAAAACGTTTAATACAAGATTCAAGAGATCAAGGTACATTAATTGATGCTACATATGGTCGAAAAACACGTGCGGTCATTATAATGGATAGTGACCATATTATATTATCGGCAGTACAACCAGAGACGGTGGCTAACCGTTTTACAAATGAAGAAGATCAACAACAGCAAGGGTAGGTGGAAAAATGGAAGGCGAAAAAGGTTTACTGATTGTACTTTCAGGTCCTTCCGGTGTAGGTAAAGGCACCGTTAGAAAAGCAATATTTGAACAACGAGATATTAAATTTGAATATTCAATTTCGGTTACATCTCGGAAGATGAGACCAGGTGAAGTTGATGGTGTAGACTATTTCTTTAAAACTCGAGAAGAGTTTGAAAGTATGATAAAAAATGATGAGTTACTAGAATACACAGAGTATGTCGGAAATTACTACGGTACTCCTGTTGACTATGTACAAAAGACGTTAAATGAAGGAAAAGACGTCTTTTTAGAAATTGAAGTAGAAGGCGCAAAACAAGTACGTAATAAATTCCCAGATGGTTTATTCATATTTTTAATTCCACCATCTTTAAGTGAATTAGAAAATCGTATTAAAACAAGAGGCACTGAAACAGATGAATTAATCCGTAATCGGATGACAGTCGCTAAAAATGAATTAAAAATGATGAATTTATACGATTATGTCGTTGAAAATGATAAAGTGGACAATGCAGTTGAAAAAATTAAAGCAATTGTAGTTGCTGAACATTGTCGACGTAATCGTGTCGAAAAACGATATAGAAAGATTTTGGGGGTAGAATAACAATGTTATATCCATCAATTGACTCATTATTAGAAAAAGTACCTTCTAAATATTTATTAGTTACATTAGGTGCTCAACGTGCACGAGAATTGAAAGATAAAGAAAACTATCAGCTAGAAGATTACAAGTCACATAAAGATGTTGGTAAAGCTTTAGAAGAAGTGAATGAAGGTTTAGTACAACTAGCTTATGAAGAAGAAGTGAATGCAAAAGCTGTTGAGACTGAGCAAGAATAATAAGTTTTAACATTCTTTAAATGTAAATTTCGTAAAAACATTTTCAAAGACGATCCAAATGTCGAAATGACTTTTTGGACCGTCTTTTTTTATCCTAGCTTTTGGAGTGATTAACCCTTATCATACGAGTCCTCATTCAACTACTAGGAAAACCTTTCTTTATACTATCAATTTAAAAATAATTTATGATAAGATGAAACATAGTAGAATTGACATAAATAAATTAATAGAAGATGAAATACATACTACATGAATTTGATTAGAAATGAGGGGACTTTTGTGGACAGAAAAAATATACTCCTATGTGTAACAGGTGGCATCGCTGTATATAAAGCAGTTGCGCTAACGAGCAAACTTACACAAGCTGGTTTTAATGTGAAAGTTATGATGAGCGAAAACGCATGCAAATTTGTTACACCTCTTTCTTTTCAGGCTATATCTAGAAATGATGTATATACGGATACATTTGATGAAAAGGATCCTTCCAAGATTGCTCATATCGATCTTGCGGATTGGCCAGATTTAATTTTAATTGTGCCTGCGACAGCAAATATTATAGGGAAATTAGCGAACGGAATCGCTGATGATATGATTTCAACTACGTTACTTGCAACTGTAAAGCCAGTTTGGGTGGCTCCTGCGATGAATGTCCATATGTATCATCATCCTGCGGTACAGCGTAATATGTCAATCTTATCTGAATTTGGCTATGAATTTATTGAACCAGGTGAAGGATACCTTGCCTGTGGTTACGTTGGTAAAGGTCGTTTAGAGGAACCTGAAACGATTGTTGAACATGTGAAAAATTATTTCTCAGAAAAAATTGAACCTATTTTAAAAGGGAAACATGTAGTTGTTACGGCAGGTCCGACACGGGAACGAATTGATCCAGTACGATATATTACTAATTTCTCTACTGGTAAAATGGGCTATGCGGTAGCTGAAGTAGCTGCACAACTCGGAGCAAAGGTCACTTTAATTTCGGGCCCGGTTAATCTTGATGTTCCAAAAGGTGTAAAAGTTGTTCATGTGGAAAGTGCAGAAGATATGTATAATGCAGTTTTGTCGCATTATGAAAATGCGGATGCGGTTGTAAAAACTGCAGCGGTTGCTGATTACAAACCTGCACAGATTCACGATCAAAAAGTAAAAAAGCAAGATGGTGATGCAGTAATTAACCTCGTTCGTACGAAGGATATTTTAGCAGAACTTGGTAAAAGAAAAGCCCATCAAATTTTAGTAGGTTTTGCCGCAGAAACAACTAATGTTGACGAATATGCCCGTAAAAAATTAAAAAGTAAAAATGCCGATATGATAGTTGCGAATAACGTGACAACAAAGGGAGCAGGTTTCGGTAGCGATACGAATATTGTGACTTTTTATAAAGCTGATGGTACAAAAAAAGAATTTTCTATTTTATCAAAACAAAAAGTGGCCATGGAGATTTTAAAAGAAGTTCATGAAATGCTAAAATAAGGAAGAATAGTATGAGACGAATTGCTAGTGTAATTGTCGATGTTCCTACTTTACAAACGAATAGACCGTTTGATTACATCATTCCCGTTGATTTAATCGAACATATTGAAGTGGGAATGCGCGTTGTCGTTCCTTTTGGCAACAGACATATTCAAGGTTTTATTGTCGATTTTAAAGAGCAATCTGATGTTAAAAATTTAAAAGAAATCATCGAACCGATGGATGTAACTCCCGTATTAAATAAAGAATTATTACATTTGGGAGACTTTTTATCAGAAAAAACACTTTGCTTCAAAATTGCTGCCTATCAAGTAATGTTACCACCAGCATTGAAGGCTAAATATGATAAATATTTAACATTAGTACAGCAAGAGAAGTCGAACGAATTACCCGATGGATTAAAGAAATTATTTTTTTACCAAAATCGAGTGAATTGGAAAGACGCAGAAAAGTTTGCCCCAACTTCCTATTTATATCGGAAAGCAAGAGAAGGGTTATTTGAAGTTATTTATGAAGTGAAAAGCCAAGGGAATAAAAAGAAAGTTTTATATTATGTTCCAACAACGGAAAATGTGACAGAGTTTCAAACGAAAAAAGATCAATTACCAAAACCACTCAGTCCAAAGCAAGAAGAAATCTACCAATTTTTTGTAAACGAATTTAAACCACATACGGTAAAACAAGTGGAAGAACAAATTTCGAATGCGAGGGCACCACTAAACGCCCTAGTTGATAGAGGATTGTTGAAAAAGGAAGAATATGAACAATACCGGGATCCTTATGTAAATCGGGAATTTGAAAGAACTCAGCCCCTACCTTTAACGGATGATCAACAAAAGGCAATTTCACCTATCCTTCAAGCGATTGAAGAAAACCAAGACGGCGTATTTCTTCTTAACGGAGTAACCGGTAGTGGAAAAACGGAAGTATATTTACAGTCCATACAAGAAGTGCTTAACAAAGGAAAAGAAGCGATCGTTCTTGTGCCAGAAATATCTTTAACACCGCAGATGGTGAATCGGTTCAAAAGTCGGTTTGGCGATTTAGTTGCTGTTTTACATAGTGGACTTTCCCTTGGTGAAAAATATGATGAATGGCGGAAAATTCAGCGAAAAGAAGTAAAGGTTGTTGTTGGAGCAAGATCAGCTATTTTTGCTCCCTTTGAAAATTTAGGCATTATAATTATTGACGAAGAACATGAAAATAGCTATAAACAAGAGGACGTTCCACGCTACCATGCTCGTGATGTAGCCATTGAGCGAAGTAAAATTCATAACTGTCCGGTTGTACTCGGAAGTGCAACACCGTCGTTAGAATCCTTCGCCCGAGCACAAAAGGGTGTTTACCATTTACTTACAATGGATAAGCGAATGAATCAGGTGAACTTGCCAACAGTTGAAATAGTCGATATGCGTGAAGAACTAAAATCTGGTAACCGTTCCATGTTTTCCGAACAACTTTTTGAAAAAATGCAAGACCGCATCGCTAAAAAAGAACAAATTGTTCTTATGTTGAACCGTCGTGGCTATTCTGCCTTTGTCATGTGCCGTGATTGTGGACTTGTAGTAAAGTGTCCGAACTGTGATATTTCATTAACGTATCATAAAGTAACGGATCAATTAAAATGTCATTATTGTGGCTTTGAAACGATAACTCCGAAAGTTTGTCCGGAATGTAATAGTAACCATATCCGTTACTTTGGAACAGGCACGCAAAAGGTGGAAGAAGAATTAGGGAAAGTGTTACCAGAAGCTCGTGTCATTCGTATGGATGTTGATACAACGAGCAGAAAAGGGTCCCATGAAAAACTTTTAGCTGCCTTTGGTGAAGGAAAAGCGGATATTTTATTAGGGACACAAATGATAGCAAAAGGTCTTGATTTTCCAAACATTACATTAGTTGGTGTGCTGTCAGCAGATAGTTCATTGCATATCCCTGATTTCCGTTCAAGTGAAAAAACGTTTCAGTTATTAACCCAAGTAAGTGGTCGTGCAGGTAGACATAAATTGCCTGGCGAAGTTGTCATTCAAACGTATACACCAGAACATTATAGTGTTCAATTTGCGAAAAACCATGATTATTTGCAATTTTATCAATATGAAATGATGATGCGAAAACGGGGACAATATCCTCCGTTTTATTATTTAACATTAATTCATATTAATCATGAAAATGTTCAATATGTATATTCCGTTGCTGAAAAAATTGCGAGTTTCTTACGCTCGCAACTTTCACCAACAACTCATATACTAGGACCAGCTGCTTCTCCGATAGTGAAAATAAAAAATAAATATCGTTATCAAGTTTTAATAAAATATAAACAGGATCCAAATTTACCAACCGCATTGAAAAAAATTATTCACCATTTCCATCGAGATCAAATTAAACACGGATTGACTATTTCCGTTGATATGGACCCATACTCTTTAATGTAGATTATATAAAAACCGTAACATCAATGTTTTGGGGGTACAAACTTTGGCAAAATTAGAAATAAGGACAATTCCAGACCCGGTATTACTGCAAAAATGTGAAAAAGTTTCAGAATTTAATTCTGAATTAGGCCAACTTTTAGATGATATGTACGAAACAATGTTAGCTGCTGACGGTGTAGGGATTGCCGCACCGCAAGTTGGCCTTTTGAAACAAATTGCGATAGTTGATATTGGCGAAGGAAAAATTGAATTAATTAACCCAGTAATTATAGTAAAACGGGGTTCACAAATTAATCTTGAAGGATGTTTGAGTATTCCGAACCAATACGGTGAAGTGAAGCGTTCCTTTTTTATTAAAGTAAAATATCGTGATCGTCATGGGAAAACATTGATCTTAGAAGCAGATGATTTCTTAGCCCAAGCTATTCAACATGAAATCGATCATTTACACGGTATTCTTTTTACAACTAAAGTAGTAGATAAAATTTACACAGAGGAAGAACTAGAAAGGCTTGATGAACAATGACAAAAATCGTATTTATGGGAACACCGGATTTTGCAGTTCCGGTTTTACAACAAATTATTAATGATGGTTATGACGTAATTGGTGTCGTTACACAACCAGACCGTCCAGTCGGTAGGAAACGAAAGATTACACCTCCGCCTGTAAAAGTTGAAGCATTAAAACATAATATCCCAGTTTTCCAACCGGAAAAAATTCGAGAAGAACAATCTTTACAAGAAATTTTAGATTTAAAACCAGATTTGATTGTTACAGCTGCCTTTGGGCAAATTTTACCGAAAAAACTTTTAGATGCTCCAAAATACGGCTGTATTAATGTCCATGCCTCGCTATTACCAGAGTTACGTGGAGGAGCACCAATACATCATGCAATCATCCAAGGAAAAAAAGAAACTGGTATTACCATTATGTACATGGTAGAGCAACTTGATGCGGGAGATATGATAAGCCAAGTTAAAGTTCCAATTGATGAAAGAGATACTGTCGGATCATTACACGATAAATTAAGTGAAGCAGGTGCGAAATTATTAAGTGAAACACTTCCAAAGTTGTTAAATGGTGTAGTTACACCAATAAAACAAAAGGATGAAGAGGCAACTTTTGCCTATAATATTAAAAGAGAAGATGAAAGAATTAATTGGAATCGACCTGGAGAGGAAATTTATAACCATATTCGTGGACTAAACCCATGGCCAGTAGCATTCACAACCTTAAACGGTGAAACATTAAAAATTTGGTGGGGAGAAAAAGTTGAAATAACACAAACAGCTGAGCCGGGGACAATTATTGATGTAGTCCCAGATGGTTTAATAGTTGCAACAAAAAACAATACAGCAATTAAAATTACTGAATTACAACCAGCAGGGAAAAAGAAAATGTCAACGGAACAATTTTTACGTGGAAATAAGGATCCGTTGAAAGGAATTGTCTTAGGAGGAACTAGCAAATAATGGCTAAAAATGTTCGTGAAGCTGCAGTAGAAGTGCTTGAAATGGTTGAAAAACAAGGTGCCTATAGTAATTTGTTAATCAACTCTGTCATTGAAAAAAATCGCATCTCTTCATTAGATGCTAGCCTCCTAACGGAACTTTGTTACGGAACAATTCAAAGACAAATGACGTTAGACTTTTTCTTAAAACCATTTATTAATAAACAAAAGCGGATCGATTCTTGGGTGAGACAACTCCTAAGAATCTCCGTTTATCAATTTGTATTTTTAGATAAAATCCCTGACCACGCCATCATTAATGAAGCGGTTAATATTGCGAAAAAACGTGGGAATAAGGGGATTAGTGGCTTTGTTAATGGAGTTTTAAGATCAATTCAACGAGAAGGTGTCCCATCCTTTGATGAAATAGATAATCCTATTGAAAGACTTTCAATCGAAACAAGTCACCCATTATGGCTTGTAAAACGGTGGGTTAATCAATATGGCATGGAAACAACACGTGAAATGTGTATGGAAAATTTAAATCCTTCGAAACAAACAGCCCGGGTGAATACTTTAGTAGCAGATGTCGATGAAGTAATTAAAGAGTTAGAAGAAGAAGGATTTCATGTTGAAAAAAGTGATGTTATACCAGAAGCTATTAAATCAATCCGTGGAAATTTAGTAAAGTCAACTGCTTTTAAAGAAGGACGAATCACAATTCAAGATGAAAGTTCAATGATTGTTGCCTATTGTGTATCACCTAAAGAAAATGAAAAAATTCTTGATGCCTGTGCAGCACCTGGTGGTAAATCAACCCATATAGCTGAAAAAATGAATAATCTTGGTGAAGTTGTCGCCCTCGATATACATAAACATAAAATAAAATTAATTTACGAAAATGCAGAACGACTACATATCAAAAATATCCATACAATGCAAATGGATGCGAGAAAAGTAGGCGACCATTTTGAACGAGCATCCTTTGACCGCGTTTTAGTTGATGCGCCATGTTCAGGACTTGGTGTATTAAAGGGAAAGCCAGATATTAAATATTCGAAATCAGAAAAGGATGTTAAAAGATTAGCTGAAATTCAGTTACATATTTTACAATCTGCAGCCAAATTAGTAAAACCTGGGGGTACTCTCGTTTATAGTACATGTACAGTGGATAAAGAAGAAAATGAAGAAGTGGCGAAAAAGTTTTTACAGCTTCATCCAGATTTTACAGGTGACAAGGAACTTGCAAAGCGAGTGCCTGAAAAAGTAAAACCTTTTGTTCGAGATTATGACATTGAAATATTACCCCATTCTTTACAAACGGATGGCTTTTACATCGCTTGTTTTCAAAAAAGGTAACTATTTATTTACATAACTTACAAAAATTGGTACTTTTTTAATAAGGTGAGGCTTAATTGGCTGTTCGAATAGAACGAGGTGAAAATATGAAGTATGTTTACCGTACAGATCGTGGGAAAGTAAGAAATCACAATGAAGACAATGTCGGTGTTTATGAAAATCAATCTGATCAAATTTTAGCCGTTGTTGCAGATGGTATGGGGGGACATTTAGCAGGTGATGTTGCTAGTAAAATGGCCTCCGATTTATTAAAGGAATATTGGCAACAAGTAGATAAAATTGAATCTCCGGATATTGCTGAACAATGGTTAGATGAAAAAATAAAAAGTATTAACGAAGATATTTTTCAATATGCAAAGGATAACCAAGAATGTCAAGGAATGGGAACAACAGTAGTTGCATCAATTTGTACCGATCAATTTCTTACGATTGCCCATATCGGTGATAGCCGTGGTTACTTATTAAATGGGGATGGCTTCCGTCAGTTAACAGACGACCATTCATTAGTAAATGAATTAGTAAAAAGCGGTCAAATTTCAAAACAAGATGCAGAGCATCATCCAAGGAAAAACGTATTATTACGTGCATTAGGGACTGAACTAAATGTTTCAATTGATACGATGACAATTGGTTTTGAACCAGGTGATAGTCTACTTTTATGTTCCGATGGCTTAACGAATAAAGTAACAGATGAGGAACTGCATCAGATGCTAGTGTCCGATGTGATTTTAGAAGAAAAGGCAGAACAGCTAATTAATCTCGCGAATGAAAAAGGTGGGGAAGACAATATTAGTCTTGCTATCATTGTAAATGAAACGAATGTTGGGAAAGTTGGTGACTGATTGTGCTTATCGGTAAAAGAATTAATGACCGTTATAAAATATTAGAATTTATCGGTGGCGGAGGCATGGCAAACGTCTATTTGGCTAGAGATATCATTTTAGAAAGAGATGTTGCCATTAAAATTTTGCGACTAGACTTTGCCAACGATGAGGAACTCATCCGCAGATTTCATCGTGAGGCTCAATCTGCAACTAGTCTTGTTCACCCGAATATTGTGAATATTTATGACGTTGGTGAAGAAAAAGATATTTATTATATAGTAATGGAATATGTGGATGGAAAAACATTGAAACAATATATTCAAGACCATCATCCAATTCCAATTAACAAAGCGATTGATATCATGTTACAAATATCAAGTGCAATCAGTCACGCACATCAAAACAATATTATTCATCGCGATATTAAACCACAAAATATTTTAATAGATAACAAGGGTAATGTGAAAATAACCGATTTTGGTATTGCTGTTGCACTTACTTCAACGACGATTACTCATACGAACTCTGTTATGGGATCAGTTCATTACATTTCTCCTGAACAAGCTAAAGGGGGATTGGCAACTAAAAAATCGGACATTTATTCCTTAGGGATTGTGATGTTCGAATTATTAACAGGGAGACTTCCCTTTGAAGGGGAATCGGCCGTATCGATTGCGTTAAAACATTTACAAAATGATACACCGCATCCACGGTCTTTAAACCCAAATATACCGCAAAGTGTGGAAAATATTGTTTTAAAATCGACAGCAAAAGATCCGCACTATCGTTATGACGATGCGGAAGCGTTAAAAGAAGATTTAATGACTTGCTTAAATCCATCACGACTAAATGAACCCGCTTTTGTATTACCGGTAGATGAAGAAGCTACGAAAGCTATTCCTGTAATTAAAGGAACGCAAACTTTCACTGATATCCAAGATACGGTTATCCCTGAATCAGATGAAAAAGAACAAGTTGTTAGTAAAAAGAATAGTAAAAATAATAAGGTAGCTGCGAAGAAAAACGGAAATAAAAAGAAACGAAAAAAATGGCCAATAATTTTAACGGCAATTTCTGCTTTTATAGTTATATTTGGTATATTAGCTGTTACAGTTTTTCCGTCTCTATTCGGTGCTAAAGAAGTCGAAGTACCTGACGTTGCAGAATTATCATTAGAAGATGCGATGGAAATGTTGGAAGAGGCTGGATTTGTTATTGGTGAAACGATTGAACAATCCCATGAAGAAATTCCGGAAAACTTTGTCATTAAAACAAATCCTCCAGCAGGAAAGAAAAAAGTTGAAGGATCAGAAATTGATATTTATGTAAGTACCGGTAAAGAACCAATTGAAATGTTTGATTTTATCGGTCGAAAATATGAAGATGTTTTAGAAGAATTAAAAGATGAAGAAATTGAATTTGAAGATATTGAAGTAAAAGAAGTTTATGACGATAGTGAACCTGGAACAATTATCGAACAAAATCCAAAACCAGGTGAAGAAATAGTTGTAGATGAAACTACTTTAATATTAACTGTCAGCCAAGGTGTTGAAACCTTCACATTATCGAATTTAACTGAATATAGTCGTTCAGCATTAAAAGATTATGCAGAAAGACATGGAATCACCATTAAGGAACAAGAAGAATATCATAATGATGTACCACAAGGTTTAGTTATTAGCCAAGACCCGAAACCTGGAACGGAAATTAAAGAAGGAGACACTGTTAAAGTAACTATCTCAAAAGGGGTCGAACCATTACCAATAACAAGGGATATTGAAATTACGATTCCTTATAATGGTCAAGTCGGAGAAGATGGCCCGGAACCTCAAGAAGTACAAATTTTCATACAAGATATGAATCATGAAGATTTTGATATACCGGTGGATACGTTTGAAATAACCGAATCCATTTCTAAGACAATTACTTTAACAATCGCACCAAACACGACTGCAAAATACCGTGTTGTTGTAGATGGTGTTGTTATACGTGATATTTCTGTACCTTATAAAGAATAAAAATTAAAGGATCTAACTCTTTAAAATAGCCAATCAGGACAAAAGAGTTAGGTCCAATTTTTTTAAACAAGTCAAAATTGATTTACAAACTTTTCAAAACTAGATTAGGCTAAACGTGAATTTTAAGGTAAAATATAGATTGGAACTGTATACGTGAATTAATTTACAAATATATTTTTAATTAAGGAGTGTTGCTATGCCGGAGGGAAAAATCATTAAAGCTTTGAGCGGATTTTACTATGTAAAAAGTAATGATAAGATTATTCAATGTCGAGGAAGGGGAGTCTTTCGTAAACACAATATTACACCATTAGTTGGTGACAATGTTGTATTTACTGCTGAAAATGATCGAGAAGGGTATATTATGGAGATTAAAGAACGGGATAATGAACTCGTTCGACCACCAATTGCTAATGTAGACCAAGCAATCTTAATTTTTTCTGCAAAAGATCCTGAATTTAGTCCGAATTTATTAGATCGATTTTTAGTAATTATTGAATCGAACCATATTGAACCAATCATTGTCATTACAAAAATCGATTTAACGAATGACGAAGAATTACAAAATATAAAACGATATGCAGAAATATATCAAAAAATTGGTTATGAAGTATTGCTCACTTCTTCAATTACAGGCGATGGTTTAGAGGCAATTTATCCTTATTTAAAAAATAAAATTTCCGTTGTTGCCGGTCAATCAGGAGTAGGAAAATCTTCCTTGTTAAATGCATTACATTCGGATTTAAAATTGGAAACAAAAGCGATTTCCAAACATTTAGGCCGTGGTAGACATACAACTCGACATGTGGAATTAATTGAAATTGGCGACGGTTTAGTTGCTGATACACCAGGTTTTAGTTCTTTAGACTTTATTGATATTGAATCGGATGAACTAACGTATTATTTTCCGGAAATGAAAGAACGGTTTGCCGACTGCAAGTTTCGCGGTTGTCTCCACGATAAAGAGCCGAAATGTGCAATAAAGGAAGCCGTTGAAAACGGGGAGATTGAACAATTTCGCTATAATCATTATTTAATGTTTTTAAAAGAAATTTTACAAAGAAAGCCGAGGTATTAATTATGGTGAAAATAGCACCTTCTATATTATCAGCAGACTTTTCTTTATTAGGAAAAGAAGTAAAAGACGTAGAACAAGCTGGAGCAGATTATATCCATATTGATGTTATGGACGGTCATTTCGTACCGAATATCACAATTGGCCCTTTAATTGTCGAAGCGATTCGCCCAGTGACATCTTTACATTTTGATGTTCACTTAATGATTGAAAATCCAGAACACTATATTCAAAATTTTGCTAACGCAGGGGCCGATTATATTTCTGTGCATGTCGAGGCATGTAAACATTTGCACCGGACAATTTATCAAATTAAAGAAACCGGTGTCCGAGCAGGTGTTGTATTAAATCCGGCAACACCTGTTGAAATGATTCGTGACGTGATTACTGATGTTGATCTCGTTTTACTAATGACAGTAAATCCAGGATTTGGTGGGCAAAAGTTTATTCCAAATGTCCTGAAAAAAATCGAACAAGTAAGACGCTGGCGCGATGAACAAAACCTATCCTTTGAGATTGAAGTTGATGGTGGAGTAAATGCGGAAACAGCGAAACTTTGCGTTGAAGCGGGAGCTGACGTGCTTGTTGCTGGTTCATACATTTTTAACAATAAAAATCGTGCTGAAGCAATTGAAAAACTTCGCCAGAGCGTCAGTGGTTTGAAATGATTGTTCATATAGTTGCTGGTGGTCCGAAAGATTTACTGCCAGATTTAACAACTTATAAAAGTCAAGAAAACATTAAGTGGATTGCTGTTGACCGTGGAGCAATTTATTTACAAGAACAGGGGATTACTCCTAATGAAGCTATTGGTGACTTTGATTCGATGTCTCAAGAAGAGTTCGCACGGTTGAAAATTAGTGGTCTAACAATAGAGCAATTTAAAGCAGAAAAAGATGAAACAGATATGGAATTGGCTATAAATTTAGCATATCGTTTGAATCCAGAATCAATCCGTATTTTTGGTGCAACAGGCGGTCGCTTAGATCATTTAATGGCAAATATTAGCCTATTATATAAAGCTTTAGAATGGGGTAGAGACATTCCGATTACGATTATCGATAAGCAAAATATCGCATTTATGAAAAAACCTGGCTCATATACGCTTGAACAATTACCGCAAATGAAATACATATCTTTCATTCCTATATCAAAGGAAGTTGAAGGCTTAACTTTAAAAGGATTTAAATATCCATTAGAAAATCGTCATATTTTCTTCGGTTCCACATTATGTATAAGTAATGAACTAATTTTGAATCATGGTACTTATTCTTTTTCTTCAGGCATATTATTAGTAATAAGAAGTCGTGATAAATAGGGAAAAAGCCTAATTTCGGTTTGATTTGAACTCATTTTTCGGTTGCAGAATAAGATAATTGTATATTCGAGTATGATGACACTTGCCTCAAAATTAGAAAAAAGGTAAGTTACAAGATTAAATGCTTGTGGGACCGAGGAGGGAATGTTAGTGAAATTTTATACCATTAAATTGCCGAGGTTTATAGGGGGATTTGTTCGAGCTATATTAGGTGCTTTTAAGAAAAATTGATCTGTATAAGTGTGGCAATCATAATTCCATCTTATGAATTAAAAAAGCCTCTGCCAAGTTTGGCGGAGACTTTTTTTATCGTTTTTGTAAGAGTCAAGTAGATTTGACTCATTAAATTTAATTTTTAAAAGAACGATTTATAAATTCATTCATCCGTAACGATTACACACGTTGAACCTTTCCGGATTTTAATGCACGAGCAGATACGTATACACGTTTTGGTTTGCCATCTACTAAAATACGTACTTTTTGTAGGTTAGCTCCCCATTTACGGCGGTTAGCGTTCATAGCGTGAGAACGAGCATTACCGAAAGAAGCTTTTTTACCAGTAACAACACATTTACGAGCCATTCTTTTTCCCTCCTTAAAAACCATATATCTCAACATTTTAGCACTATAAAAGATACTCAAATACTTTACCATAGATTCCCTAATTATGCAAGGGTGAATAAAAACAACTAGAGCTCATCTAAATACCTTTAGTTTACTTATAATATTAGTGAAATAAAAGAATTTTATTAAGTATTATTTGATTTTCGCTTCAGACGGACGCTTTCCGCCGGCATGGCCTCAGCCTCCTCGCCTCGCATGCTCGGCTGCGGGGTCTTCGTCTCGTGTTGTTCCCGCTGGAGTCACCGTCTTTCGCCTCAATCAAATACATTTCATTTATTCGCACTCTCTTGTTTGTTATATTTTCATTATGTGTTCTTATTGCCTAAATTTCAAACGTTTTATTACTTTTAAGTGAATTTACTTGACATAACCTTGTTTTTTTCGCTTATATTATAAAAGACGGCTTGTCTTTTTTAAAAATAACAATTATAGTAAAATAAGCCTAATCCGAAATGAAAACCTTGTAAGGGGGAATCGTACATGTCCATCGAATTGAAAACGAAATTAGGGCATATTGAAATCACAACTGATACAATTGCACAAATTTGTGGTGGTGCTGCTGTAGATTGTTACGGGATTGTAGGGATGGCATCGAAAAAACAAATAAAAGATGGTCTTTCTGAGATTTTAAGAAGAGAAAACTATTCAAAAGGTGTTATTATTCGTCAAGAAGATGATCAAATTCATATCGACTTATATATAATTGTAGGTTATGGAACAAAAATTTCTGAGGTCGCACATAATGTACAAGCAAAAGTGAAGTACGTACTTGAACAAACACTGGGCGTACGAGCAGATTCAGTGAACATTTTTGTGCAGAGTGTTCGGGTGACAACCCCGTAAGTAAGGAGGAAATAGTGTGTCAATTACAGTAATTGATGGAAATCGTTTTGCAGAAATGATTTTCCATGGGGCAAACAATTTGTCCAGAAATGCAGAATATGTTGATTCTTTAAACGTATTCCCAGTCCCTGATGGTGATACAGGAACAAATATGAATTTATCCATTCAATCAGGTGCAAAGGAAGTCCGCAGAAATATACAACCACATGTAGGAAATGTCGGTAAGGCATTATCTAAAGGTTTGCTTATGGGTGCCCGTGGCAATTCCGGGGTAATCTTATCCCAATTATTCCGTGGTTTTGCAAAGTCAATCGAAGATAAAGAAGTTCTTTATGTTGAAGATTTTGTTCAAGCATTAGATGCTGGGGTTAAAACTGCTTATAAAGCTGTAATGAAACCAGTTGAAGGAACAATTTTAACCGTTGCTAAAGATGCTGCAAAAAAAGCGGTAGAAATTGGCAGCAAGACGAAAGATTTAACTGAATTAATGGAAGAAGTTGTTAAAGAAGCAAAGGCTTCATTACAACGTACACCAGACTTGTTACCAGTATTAAAAGAAGTTGGTGTTGTTGATAGTGGTGGACAAGGTTTAGTATTTGTGTTTGAAGGATTTTTAGCAAATCTAAAAGGTGTACAATTAGACGAAATTGAAGCACCTGAAGTTTCTATGGAGCAATTAGTAAAACATGAACATCATAAAAGTGTTCAAAGTTTCATGGATACAGAAGATATTAAATTTGGCTATTGTACCGAGTTTATGGTGAAATTCCAAGAAGATAAATTAAAAGAAAACCCATTTTCTGAAGACGAATTTAGAAATGCATTAAGTGAAATTGGCGACTCATTATTAGTTATTGCTGATGATGAAGTTGTAAAAGTTCACGTACATACAGAACAACCTGGTAATGCCTTAAACTATGGGCAACGGTTTGGTGAGTTGATTAATTTGAAAATTGAAAACATGCGTATGCAACATTCAAATATTTTAGAAGCTGACAAACAAGCGAGTGCACCAGCACCTGCTAAAAAACGCTCTGAATATGGTATTATCACAGTTGCAATTGGGAGAGGAATAAGTGAATTATTCAAGAGCATCGGTGCCCAAGTTGTTATTGAAGGCGGTCAAACGATGAATCCGAGCACGGAAGATATCGTTAAGGCAATTGAAGAAGTAAATGCGGATAAAGTATTTGTACTTCCGAATAATAAAAATATTATTTTAGCAGCAGAACAAGCGAGAGATCTTGTGGAACAAGAAGTTGTTGTAATTCCTTCAAGAACTGTACCACAAGGTTTATCAGCTTTACTTGCGTTTAATCCAAGTTCCGATTTAAAACAAAATGAAGAGGCGATGTTAGAAGCCTTAAGTAATGTGAAAACGGGACAAGTTACTTATGCCATTCGTGATACAAATATTGATGGATTAACGATTAATAAAGGCGACTTCATGGGAATAAAAGAAGGTGACATCGTCGTTTCAAATACTGATTTACTTTCTACTACAAAAGAATTATTGAATCAATTGTTAGACGATGAAAGTGAAATTTTAACGATTATTAAAGGTGAAGAAACAACGGACGAGCAAGTTGAAGAAGTCGTTTCTTATGTAGAAGAACATTTTGAAGATGTAGAAGTCGAAGTACACGATGGTAAACAACCGCTATACAACTTTATCTTATCTGTAGAATAGAAAAAAGGGCTGTCAAATGACAGCCCTTTTTACATATGCAAAAGAAATATTTTCAATAAATTCCCATTCATAATATAATAAGGTTGGAGTTTTATTTATATAACTGTATTTTATCAACAGAAATCCTAAAAAAGTTTGTGCTAAAAAATTACTTTTTTATTTTAAATAAAAATATAGATTTTAAGAACTAAAAAAATCAAGGAGTTAATTAAATTGACTGAAGTGCTGAAACAACCGGTTACAGTAATACCTGGCATTGGAGAGGAAACGGCTAAATTATTTGAAGAACTTCAAGTTTATACTGTTGAAGACCTGTTACTATATTTGCCATTTCGCTATGACGATAATCGTATTCGTGACTTAGCAGAAGTACAGCATGACGAGCGGGTTACTGTAGAAGGCGTTATTGTCAGCGTACCGACATTGCAATATTTTGGTCGAAAAAAATCCCGCTTAACTGTAAAAGTAATGGTGGATCGATATGTAATTAACGCTGTGTTTTTTAATCAACCTTATTTAAAAAATAAACTTCCGATGAATCAAGAAATTACATTAAACGGGAAATGGGACCGTTATCGTCAACAAATTACCGTTCAACAATTTAAAATTGGTCACGGAAATCAACCGCATTCTGACTTCAGTCCCGTATACTCAGTGAAAGGTAATCTTACCGTTAATAGTTTACGAAAATTTATCACTGCAGCCTTCAAACAGTATGGACATGCGATTGAGGAGAACTTACCTGAGTTTTTACTTCAACAATATCGATTATATCCGAGAAGAGAAGCAATTCGCGCGATGCATTTCCCGAAAGATGCTCAAGACTTAAAACAAGGTCGTCGTCGGCTTGTATATGAGGAATTTTTACATTTCCAATTAAAAATTCAAGCTTTAAGGAAATTCCAGCGGGAAAATTCTGGAGGTGTGCTAATTCAGTATGATAATGAAGCATTAAAAAAATTTATAGCCAACCTTCCATTTCCGCTTACAAATGCTCAAAAACGTGTTCTTGCTGAGATTTTAAGAGATTTAAAGTCCCCTTATCGTATGAATCGGTTATTACAAGGGGATGTTGGATCTGGTAAAACGGTAGTCGCCGCCATAAGCTTATATGCAGCAGTAACAGCTGGTTATCAAGGTGCTCTTATGGTACCAACGGAAATTTTAGCCGAACAACATGCGGAAAGCTTAATGAACATGTTTAAACCTTTTGATGTCGAAGTCGCATTACTTACGGGGTCAACAAAGAAAAAAGAACGTACAGCTATCCTAGAAGGGCTACAAGACGGCTCTATTCCTATTGTTATTGGTACCCATGCATTAATTCAAGATGATGTTAATTTTGCAAAACTAGGATTAGTTATAACTGATGAACAACATCGATTTGGTGTTGAACAGCGGCGCGTGCTAAGGGAAAAGGGAGAAAATCCGAATACATTATTTATGACGGCAACGCCAATTCCGAGAACGTTAGCAATAACGGCCTTCGGTGAAATGGATGTTTCCATCATTAACGAAATGCCTGCAGGTAGAAAGGAAATTAAAACATATTGGGCAAAACCGCAAAGTTTAGAACGGGTATTACAAATGATGGAAAAAGAATTACAAGCAGGTAGACAAGCCTATGTTATTTGTCCGTTAATAGAAGAATCTGAAAAGCTTGATGTGCAAAATACCATTGATGTATATAATCAACTTGTACATTATTTTGGCGAACGTTTTCAAGTAGGCTTGATGCACGGACGACTCCATAGCGATGAAAAAGAGCAAGTGATGAAGGAGTTTAGTGAAAATAAAGTTCAAGTTCTCGTTTCTACAACGGTTGTTGAGGTCGGTGTAAACGTACCGAATGCAACAATGATGGTTATTTATGATGCGGAAAGGTTTGGACTTGCCCAACTTCATCAATTAAGAGGTCGGGTAGGTCGTGGTGAGCATCAATCATACTGTGTTTTACTCGCAGATCCAAAATCAGAAGTCGGGAAAGAAAGAATGCGCATAATGACGGAAACAAACTATGGCTTCGTGTTAAGTGAACGGGATTTAGAATTGCGAGGTCCCGGTGACTTTTTTGGCAGAAAACAAAGTGGTCTTCCTGAATTTAAAGTGGCAGATATGGTACATGATTATCGTGCTTTGGAAACAGCGAGACAGGATGCTGAAAAATTTATTCATTCTGAGGAATTTTGGAAAGATGATGAGTTTGCACATTTACGAAATTATATACTAGAATCAGGGGTACTTAACGGTGAAAAGCTAGATTAAATTCATATATTTCCTGTAAAAGAACAAAATGAAAAGGAAAGAATAAAAAGTTTTCCTTGCATTAGAAATATAGGTTATATATACTACTGTTAGTACCTAGTCATAATGTGTAGGTGAAACTATGAAACTAAGTAAAAAAGAACGGCAACAATTGCTTTATCAAACTTTAAAAGATAATCCTTTTATTACAGATGAAGAGTTAGCCGAAAAATTTTCAGTTAGCATTCAAACGATTCGTTTAGATCGGTTGGAATTAAATATACCGGAATTAAGAGAAAGAATTAAAAATGTTGCACAACATAATTATTCTGAAAAAGTACGGTCCTTGCCAATTGATGAAGTTATTGGAGAAATTGTTGATATGGAGTTAGATCGCCATGCGATTTCCATACTTGATATAAAACCTGAACATGTTTTTAGTCGTAATAAAATTGCTCGGGGTCATCATCTATTTGCCCAAGCAAACTCCTTAGCTGTTGCAGTTATTAACGATGAACTTGCTTTAACAGCTTCAAGTAATATACAATTTTTACGGCAAGTTAAATTAGGTGAGCGCGTCATTGCAAAGGCAAAAGTGACTGAACAAAACGGTCCGAAAGGTAGAACGATTGTTGTCGTCGAAAGTTTTGTCAATCAGGAACTTGTGTTTAAAGGTGAATTCTCAATGTATCGCTCAAAAAATGAAAAGGTGGACAAGCAATGAAAATAACTATCGATGCTATGGGGGGCGACAATGCACCAGAGGCAGTTGTTCAAGGTGCAATGAAAGCTGTTGAAAATTTCCCCGATTTATCCATCACATTAGTTGGAAATGAACAAGAAATTAAAAAATACTTAAATAAACATGATCGAATTTCTATCATACATACTGATGTTGTTATTACAGGTGATGATGAACCGGTACGTGCGGTTCGGAGGAAAAAAGATGCTTCAATGGTAATCGCAGCCCAACAAGTAACAGACGGGATAAGCGATGCATGTATTTCTGCTGGAAATACTGGAGCTTTAATGGCGGCAGGCCTTTTTGTTGTCGGTCGAATTAAAGGTATCGAACGTCCAGCCCTTGCTCCAACTTTACCTACAATCGATGGTAAAGGTGTTTTATTACTAGATGTAGGAGCAAATGCTGATGCAAAACCGAAGCATTTATTACAAAATGCTTATATGGGAGCCGTATATTGCGAGAAAGTCCGCGGCATTAAAAATCCTCGGGTCGGTTTATTAAATATCGGTACTGAATCTCATAAAGGTAATGAACTGACAAAACAAGCTTATGAATTATTTGAAGAAGCAAACTTCAATTTTGTTGGTAATGTTGAAGCAAGGGACTTATTAGAAGGTGTTTGTGATGTTGCGGTAACAGATGGCTTTACAGGAAATATGATCTTAAAAACCGTTGAAGGTACAGCAATGTCGATTGTAAAAATGTTAAAAGAAGTTTTAATGAGTAGCTTGAAAACGAAAATGGCGGCCCTTGTCATTAAAAATGATTTAGCAACTTTAAAAAACAAAATGGACTACTCTGAATATGGTGGAGCATTACTATTCGGTTTAAAAGCACCAGTCGTAAAAGCTCACGGTTCATCGGACTCCCAAGCGATATTCTCAGCAATTCGTCAAGCACGGGATATGGTAATTGGGGAAGTACCGCAAAAAATTACTGAAGCGATTGAGGAAAAATAGTCGCTCACACAAATGTATAGAAAGGAGCACGTTTATGAGTAAAATCGCTTTTCTTTTTCCAGGTCAAGGTTCTCAATCCGTTGGAATGGGACAAGACTTAGCAGAAAAATATGAAGAAGTAAAAAATATTTTCAATGAAGCAGATCAGGCTCTAAATGATTCATTATCGGAATTAATACAAAACGGTCCGCAAGAAACATTAACTCTTACAACGAATGCACAGCCGGCACTTTTAACTACATCAATCGCTGTTTTACAAAAGGTAAAAGAATTCAATATTAAAGCAGATTATGTAGCTGGTCATAGTTTAGGTGAGTATACTGCACTAGTAGCAGCTGGTTCCCTTGAATTCCGCGATGCTGTACAAATTGTACGCAAGCGCGGTGAATTTATGGAAGCTGCGGTACCGAATGGTCAAGGTTCAATGGCAGCCATATTAGGTATGGATGCGGAAAAGTTAACGGAAATAACTGACCAAGTTACAGAAACGGTAAGCTCTGTTCAACTTGCCAACTTAAACTGTCCAGGTCAAATTGTCATTTCTGGTACAAAAGAAGGCGTAGAAAAAGCTTGCGAATTAGCGAAGGAAAATGGGGCAAGACGTGCCATTCCGTTAGAAGTTAGCGGTCCTTTCCATTCCCGTTTAATGGAGCCTGCATCACAAAAATTAGATGAAGTTTTACAAAACCATTCGATTGTAGATGCAAAAATTCCTGTTATTTCTAACGTGACGGCAGAACCTGTTACCGATGCTGATCAAATTAAAGATTTATTAATTAAGCAATTGTATTCTCCTGTCCGTTGGGAAGATTCAATTAAAACAATGATTGATTTAGGTGTCGACACATTTATTGAAATCGGACCTGGAAAAGTGTTAACGGGCTTAGTACGAAAAATTGATCGTAAAGTAAAAACATATAACATTTTTGATGAAGATAGTCTAAATAAGACTGTTGAACAGTTAAGAGGTGACAAATAATGATGTTTGAAGGTAAAGTAGCCTTAGTTACTGGTGCCTCTAGAGGAATCGGTAGAGAGATTGCCCTTGAACTTGCAAGAAATGGCGCAAATGTCGTTGTTAACTTTGCTGGTAATGTAGAGAAGGCAAATGAAGTTGTTGAAGAAATTAAAGGACTTGGTCGCGAAAGTATTGCTATTCAAGCAAACGTGGCAAATAGTGAAGACGTTGATCGTTTAGTAAAGGAAACGATTGAACATTTTGGTGCATTACATATTTTAGTAAATAATGCCGGTATTACACGTGATAATTTACTAATGCGTATGAAAGAAGATGACTGGGATGCTGTCATCAATACGAATCTAAAAAGTGTTTTCTTATTAACAAAAGCTGTAACTAGACAAATGATGAGACAACGTTACGGTCGTATTGTAAATATTTCTTCCATCGTTGGAGTTAGTGGTAATGCTGGACAAGCGAACTATGTGTCAGCTAAAGCCGGTGTTATCGGATTAACAAAAACAACTGCCAAAGAATTAGCATCACGGAATATTACAGTAAATGCAGTAGCCCCTGGTTATATTGCAACAGATATGACGGATCAACTATCCGATGATGTAAAAGAAGAATTATTTAAATTAATTCCTTTAGCAAGACTTGGTGAACCGAAGGATATTGCTAAAGCTGTGAAATTTTTAGCTTCAGATGATGCTGAATATATTACAGGCCAAACAATCCATGTTAATGGCGGTATGTATATGTAAGTATCTACATAAGTAGAAAAGAACTACTTGAAAATAATGGATAATAAGTTAAAATAATCTATACTTGTACTTACACTTGAGGGG
This sequence comes from Pallidibacillus pasinlerensis, assembly GCF_009996845.1. Lineage (GTDB taxonomy): Bacteria > Bacillota > Bacilli > Bacillales > Caldibacillaceae > Pallidibacillus > Pallidibacillus pasinlerensis. The sequence continues at coordinate 96,492 of NZ_JAACYS010000001.1, forward strand.
AGGTGAACTCATGAGCAACGTATTAGAACGTGTTACAAAAATTATTGTTGATCGTTTAGACGTAGAAGAATCTAAAGTAACACCTGAAGCAACTTTCAAAGATGATTTAGGTGCTGATTCTCTTGATGTGGTAGAATTAGTTATGGAATTAGAAGACGAATTCGATCTTCAATTCTCAGATGAAGATTCTGAAAAAATCGTTACAGTAGGAGATGCTGTATCTTACATAGAAAGCCAACTAAACGACTAACTTCAACCGGTAAAGTAACAGAATTTACTTTTACCAACTTTTACGAAAACACTTCACTTTTATAGTGAGGTGTTTTCTTTAACTTTATAGGCTATATTAAAAAATATATAGGAAGGCAACATTTTTTCGGATGATAATAATATTATGTAAACTAAATCACTTAACTCTCCTTAAATTCTGCAAAAAAATAGTACAACACCTTTAAAATCCCCCACAATGGAAACACTAGAATCGAAAAAATACTTTCCAAAATGGTATTTTTAGTCTAAACTTGATTTGTATATTACAAGAGGTGTGTATAAATGACAAACATGAAGCGATCGAAATTTACGCATCGTGCGTATAAAGATAAAAGATTTGAAAAGTTCCAAGAAAAAATTAATATAAAATTTACGAATGAATCATTATTAATTCAGGCTTTTACCCATTCATCGTATGTGAATGAGCATCGAAAAAAACACCAACAAGATAATGAAAGATTAGAGTTTCTTGGTGACGCTGTTTTGGAATTAACAATTTCACATTTTCTTTTTACTCATTATCCGACAATGGAAGAAGGAGAATTAACAAAGTTACGGGCGGCGATCGTATGTGAACCGGCCTTAGTTTCCTTTGCCCAAGAACTTGGATTTAGTGAAATGTTGCGACTCGGAAAAGGTGAAGAGTTAACAGGCGGAAGACAAAGACCAGCATTGCTTGCAGATGCTTTCGAAGCATTTATCGGAGCAGTGTACTTAGATCAAGGTTTAGATCAAGTTGTCAGTTTCTTAGAAAAATATGTTTTTCCAAAAATATTAAAAGGTGCTTTTTCGCATGTGATGGATTTTAAAAGTCAGTTACAAGAACATGTGCAACGTTATAGTTTAGGAGCAGTTGAGTACATCATTATTGAAGAAAAAGGCCCTGCCCATAATCGCGAATTTGTTGCAGAAGTTAAAATTAATGGTAATGGCTATGGAACTGGTGTCGGAAGATCAAAGAAAGAGGCGGAACAGCAGGCAGCCCATATTGCTTTAACAAAATTAATAGAAGAAAATTCAGAAAAAAAACTTTAGAGTAATTTTTGGAGAAGGGAGGAACGTTATGCTTCTCAAACGTTTAGAAATGGTCGGATTTAAATCTTTTGCTGAACGAACGGCAGTTGACTTTGTACCAGGAGTAACTGCCGTTGTTGGTCCGAACGGGAGTGGTAAAAGTAATGTGACCGATGCAGTACGTTGGGTACTCGGTGAACAGTCAGCTAAGTCGTTACGTGGTGGTAAAATGGAAGATATTATTTTTGCCGGTAGTGATTCTCGAAAACCGTTGAATTTTGCTGAAGTTGCGATTACGTTAGATAATGAGGACCATTTTTTACCAATTGATTATAATGAAGTATGCATAATGCGTCGTGTTTATCGTTCAGGAGAAAGTGAATATTATATCAATAAACAACAATGTCGCTTAAAAGATATTGTTGATTTACTCATGGATTCAGGGTTAGGTCGAGATTCCTTTTCTATTATAAGCCAAGGTAGAGTAGATCAAATTTTAAATAGTAAACCAGAAGAACGCCGGGCGATTTTTGAAGAAGCAGCTGGTGTTTTAAAATATAAGACGCGTAAAAAGAAAGCAGAAGTTAAATTAGAAGAGACAGAAGAGAATTTATATCGAGTTCGTGATATCATTCATGAATTAGAAAGCCAAATCGAACCGTTACGAATTCAATCATCAATTGCCCAAGATTATTTAGATAAAAAAGAAGAACTTGAAAAATATGAAGTAAGTTTATTAATTTATGAAATTGAACAGCTGCATACACAATGGGAAACATTAAAAAAGCAGTTAGAAGAAAATCGTGATAAAGAAATTGAATTATCGACACAAATTCAAAATAAAGAAGCCGAAATTCAACAATTACGTGATAAACAAACGGCTTTAGACGAATCGATCGAACAACTCCAACAAGTTCTACTTGTTACGAGTGAAGAACTTGAAAAAATAGAAGGACGAAAAGAAGTACTAAAAGAGCGGAAGAAAAACTATGAAAAAAATCGCAGTCAATTAGAACATGACATTCAACAAGATAAAGAAAAACTTGCTAATTTTGAAGTAGAAATTAATGATTTAAGTTCAAAACGAAAAGAAATTCAAGCTGTATTACAAGAAGATAAAAACCAATTAAAAGAGAAACAAAAACTACTTGAAGCTTATTCTGAAGATATTGAAGGGAAAATCGAATCATTAAAAGGGGATTATATTGAATTTTTAAATCAGCAAGCCATGATCAATAATGATATTCAACATCTTCAACAAAGAATACAGCAAATTCAAGTGAAGCGTAAATCGTTAACAACTGATAATGATCGTTATATTCAGGAACGACATGAGATTCTTTCTGAAAAAGAAAGTTTGCAACAAAAAATTGATATTGTTCAAGAAAAAATCGATCATATGATTCGTCAATACCGGGACGAACAAAAAAAGTTCGAACAATTACAAAATAAATATGATGCAGAAGAAAAAACGTACTATAAAGCTCTTCAATTTGTGCAACAAGCAAAGCAACGGAAAGAATTGCTAGAAGAGATGGAAGACGAGTACGCCGGCTTTTATCAAGGTGTAAAAGAAGTACTTAAAGCACGAAATACACTTACTGGTATTGAAGGTGCAGTTGCTGAATTAATTCAAGTGGACAAGTCCTATTCTGTTGCGATTGATATTGCGTTAGGCGCTAGCCTTCAACATATCGTTGTAAAAAATGAAGAAGCTGCTAGAGCGGCGATTCAATTTTTAAAAACAAATCGTTCCGGGCGAGCAACCTTTTTACCGATGTCTGTTATTCAAGCAAAGGAAATACCTAGTCATTTAATTAATCAAATTCAAAACAATCCTGCTTTTATTGGAATTGCCGCTAATTTAGTGTCCTTTGATGGTAAATATGCAAATATTATTCATCATTTATTAGGTAACGTAATTGTTGCAAAAGATTTACAAGGTGCGAATGAACTTGCCCGTATGATACATTATCGGAATCGAATTGTTACCCTTGACGGGGACGTTGTTAATCCTGGTGGTTCAATGACAGGTGGTGCAGCGAAACAAAAAACAAGCTCGCTATTAAGTCGTAAACAAGAATTAGACACATTACAAACGAAGCTTGTTGATATGGAAAATAAATGTATTGTATTAGAGAAAAACTTAAAGGATAAAAAGTTAGCATTAACGAATCAAGAGCAATTGATAGAGAAGTTAAAGCTTGAAGGTGAAGAACTTCGCAAGGATGAGTTAGAATTAAAAGATCAAATGAAAGATATTATGTGGAAAGAAAGTAATATAAATGAAAAACTTTCCCTATATGACGACGAAGAACAGGCATTACGTGAAGAGCAAGAAAGCTTGCAGACTAAAATAGAATTGAATGAACAACGAGTTCATGAAATTGCAGAAAATATTAAAGACATTGATTTAAAAATTCAAGAACTATCTAAAAAGAAAAATCTTGATCAATCGAAGAAATCGGAACTAATAGAACAAATAAACGAATTGAAAATCGTAATCGCCAAAAAAGAAGAACAAGCAAACCATATAGTAAAACAATATTCTGATGTAAAAAAACGTTTTGATGAAACGAAAAAACAATTACAACAAAATGAACAGGATCTCCAACTATTAATAGATGAAATGGAATCTCAAGATTCAGGCGAAAGTAAATTACAAAAGGAAGCTGAACAAAAATTAGCTGATAAAAATCAAACAATTGATTTAATTGCCCATCGCCGAAAAGAGCGGTTGGAACTTCAGCAAACCCTTGAAGATCTCGAGCTTGAAACGAAAGAATTAAAGCGTCAGCATAAAGGTTTTTCAGAAATTGTCGCAGATGAAAATATTCAGCTCAATCGTTTAGACGTTGAGTTAGATAACCGGTTAAATGTTTTAAGAGATGAATATTTAATTACGTACGAAGGTGCGAAAGAAAAATACCCGTTAACCGTTCCTTATGAGGAAGCAAAACGGAAAGTTAAATTAATTAAGCTGGCGATTGAAGAGTTAGGAACCGTTAACTTAGGTGCCATTGATGAATATAAACGGGTATCTGAACGATATGAATTTTTAACGAAACAAAAGGAAGATTTAGAGTCAGCAAAAAATACTTTATTCCAAGTAATTGATGAAATGGATGATGAAATGGTAAAACGTTTCAGTGAATCCTTTACGAGTATTAAAGTTGAATTTGATGTTGTATTTAAGTCCTTATTTGGTGGTGGACGAGCAGAACTACGCTTAACGAACCCTGACGATTTATTAAATACAGGTGTCGAGATTATCGCACAACCACCAGGTAAGAAACTTCAAAATTTACATTTGTTATCCGGTGGGGAACGGGCTTTAACAGCAATTGCTTTATTATTCGCGATATTGAAAGTACGTCCAGTACCGTTTTGTATATTAGACGAAGTCGAAGCTGCTCTTGACGAAGCAAATGTGTATCGATTTAGTCAATTTTTAAAACATTTTAGTAAAGAAACCCAATTTATCGTTATTACCCATCGGAAAGGTACAATGGAAGAAGCTGATGTGTTATACGGTGTTACAATGCAAGAGTCAGGCGTGTCTAAATTAGTATCTGTCCGTCTAGAAGATACAGAAACAGTTGTAGTATAATTTTAAAAGAGACATCTTTTATTAGGAAAAAATCGCTATTTTAAAAGGTGTCTCTTTTATAAAGTGTTAAAGGAAGTGGAACATATGGGATTTTTTAATAAGCTTAAACAAAAATTAACGAAACAAACGAATGTTGTTACAGAAAAATTTAAAGAAGGCTTAACGAAAACGCGTGAAAACATTTCAACCAAAGTAAATGATCTAGTTGCACGTTACCGTAAAGTTGATGAAGACTTTTTTGAAGAACTTGAAGAAATTTTAATCCAGGCCGACGTTGGCTTTGATACTGTACTTGAACTTGTTGATGAGTTGAAAATGGAAGTAAAAAGAAGAAATATTCAAGACTCCGTTGCAGTACGTGACATTATTGTAGAAAAACTTGTTGAAATATATAAAGGTGACGAAGAAGAAATAAATACATTAAACATTCAAAATGACGGTTTAACTGTAATTTTATTTGTCGGTGTAAACGGTGTCGGTAAAACGACAACGATTGGAAAATTAGCACATAAATTTAAACAAGAAGGCAAAAAAGTATTACTTGCAGCTGGAGACACATTCCGTGCCGGTGCCATTGAACAATTGGAAGTATGGGGTGAGCGTGTCGGCGTTGATGTTATTAAACAATCAGAAGGTTCCGATCCAGCAGCTGTAATGTACGATGCGATTCAAGCTGCTCGGGCACGAGATACAGACATTCTCCTATGTGATACGGCTGGTAGATTACAAAACAAAGTGAATTTAATGAAAGAATTAGAAAAAGTAAAACGAGTGATTGAGCGAGAAATTCCAGGTGCTCCTCATGAAGTTTTATTAGTACTGGATGCAACAACTGGACAAAACGCGATGGTTCAAGCAAAACAATTTAAAGAAGCAACTGATGTTACAGGGATTGTTTTAACTAAGCTTGATGGTACAGCAAAAGGTGGTATTGTCATCGCGATTCGTAAAGAGTTACATATTCCAGTTAAATTTGTCGGTCTTGGTGAAAAAATGGATGACCTTCAAGAATTTAACCCTGAACAATACGTTTACGGTTTATTTGCCGGACTAGTTGAAGAAGGAGACGAAGAATAGGTCTTTAAATAGTTTAAGGAAAACTAGTAGAAAAGGTTCATTAGGCATACGAATTAAACGTCGTTTGCCATCTTTGAATAACCCAAAATACTAAAACAGATTTTACAAAATATAAATCCAATGGCAAGTGGAAATGTATTCAAAACATTTTCCCACTTGCCTCTTTTTTAGACACATAAATTAAAAGCTCTTTATGAATCTATTTGACAACAAGTAATCAACTGTGTAACATTGTTTTTGTAAAGGTTTTTCACTTAACACTGGAGGAGAATTTAATGTTAGGGAAGACGACAAGAATGAATTTTTTATTCGACTTCTATCAAGTTTTACTCACTCCTAAGCAAAAAAACTACATGGCGCTTTATTATTTAGATGATTTTTCCCTAGGAGAAATTGCAGAAGAGTATAATGTTTCTCGGCAAGCCGTCTATGATAATATAAAAAGGACAGAAGCAATGCTCGAAGACTATGAAGCGAAACTTCATCTCTTTGAAAAATTTCAAAAGCGAAATGCTTTACTTGATCAATTATCAGAGTTGATTACTGAACACGTAAATTCTGAAGAGCGACTAAAAGTCCTTAACATAATAAAAGAAATAAAAGAATTAGATTAGGAGGCCGTCCGATGGCATTTGAAGGTTTATCTGAACGTTTGCAAAAAACGATGCAAAAAATTCGGGGAAAAGGTAAAGTTACTGAAGCAGATGTAAAAGAGATGATGCGTGAAGTTCGTCTCGCTTTACTTTATGCCGACGTTAACTTAAAAGTAGTTAAAAGCTTTGTAAAAAAGGTAAGTGAACGGGCAGTAGGACAAGAAGTCATGAAAAGCCTTACCCCAGGTCAACAAGTTATAAAAGTCGTAAAAGACGAATTAACGGAACTTATGGGTGGGGAGCAAAGTAAAATCGCAACAGCGAACAAACCGCCAACAGTTGTAATGATGGTCGGTTTGCAAGGTGCAGGTAAAACAACGACAACAGGGAAGTTAGCAAACTTATTACGTAAAAAATATAACCGAAAACCACTTTTAGTTGCAGCCGACATTTATCGTCCTGCTGCGATTAATCAATTACAAACATTAGGTAAGCAATTAACATTACCAGTTTTTTCCCTCGGTGATAAAGTTAGTCCTGTTGAAATTGCGACAAAAGCGATTGAAAAAGCAAAAGAAGAACATCATGATTATGTTTTAATCGATACTGCTGGTCGTTTGCATATTGATGAGAACTTAATGGATGAGTTAAAACAAATTAAAGAAAAAGTTAATCCAGATGAAATCTTGCTTGTTGTAGATGCGATGACAGGTCAAGATGCTGTTAACGTTGCGCAAAGTTTCAATGATCAATTAGGTGTTACTGGTGTCGTTTTAACAAAACTTGATGGTGACACACGTGGTGGGGCAGCGTTATCCATTCGTGCTGTTACGGAAAAGCCGATTAAATTTGTAGGTATGGGTGAAAAAATGGATGCCCTAGAACCATTCCATCCAGAACGAATGGCATCTCGTATCCTCGGTATGGGAGATGTATTATCTTTAATCGAAAAGGCCGAAGCGACTATTGATGAGGAAAAAGCAAAAGAGTTGGAGCAAAAAATGCGTTCCGCTTCTCTAACTTTAGATGATTTCCTTGAACAGTTAGCTCAAGTTCGTAATATGGGACCATTAGATGAATTATTAAAAATGCTCCCTGGCGCAAATAAAATGAAGGGGCTTAATAATTTAAAAATTGATGATAAACAAATCTCCCATGTTGAAGCGATCATTCAATCGATGACGAAGGAAGAAAAGGAACATCCAGAAATTATCAATGCATCGCGGAGACGTAGAATTGCGAAGGGAAGCGGTAGACCGGTACAAGAAGTAAACCGCTTATTAAAGCAATTTGAAGAAATGAAGAAAATGATGAAACAAATGAACAATATGACGAAAAAAGGCAAAAGAAAAGGCTTCAAATTGCCATTTATGTAATCCATTTAATTTTTTCATTAAAATTAGGTACTGAGACTCCTGCCGGAACTGCACGAGCCGAAGATCCCGCAGGTTCACACATTGACTTGGAGACTGAGGCCGTGCCGGCGGAAAGCGGAGTGCCTGAAGCGGATATACTATCTGAACAAATTTTATTTGAAAAAATGTTGATTTTTCGTATCGAACTTGCTAAACTAAAAGATGTTGTTAGCTGTTAAGAAAAAATACTTTACAAACATAAAAAAACTTGATATCATACTGTCTTGTGTGAAACAATTTCGGAGGTGCTTATATTATGGCAGTAAAAATTAGATTAAAACGTATGGGAGCTAAAAAATCTCCTTTCTATCGAATCGTAGTAGCAGATTCTCGTTCTCCTCGTGACGGACGTCAAATCGAAACAATCGGTACTTACAATCCATTAACTCAACCAGCTACAATTAAAATTGACGAAGAGTTAGCATTAAAATGGTTGAAAAATGGTGCAAAACCTTCTGACACAGTTCGTAACCTGTTCTCAAGTCAAGGTATTTTAGAAAAATTCCATAACGAAAAATACGGTAAATAGGGAACAATGAAAAACTTAATCGAATCGCTCGTCAAACCTCTTGTCGACTATCCAGAGGAAGTCACAATCGAAGCTGTTGAAGAAGATAACCGAATCATCTATAAATTAACTGTTCATAAAGATGATATCGGTAAAGTCATTGGTAAACGCGGTAGAGTGGCTAAAGCGATACGAACTGTTGTTTATGCATATGCACATACAACAGAAAATAAGAAGGTTTTTCTTGAAATCACTGAATAAGGAGGAGGCCCCAGGGTCCCTCCTTTTTTCGTATTCAACCTATCAAAAATATCCCCACAAAAATTCCAATTAAGAAATTTCCAATTTTGTAAGCTAACGCTATAATAAGTACATAATAAACTTAACGATAGGAAAGGAGGATTTTTATGCAGATTATTACAACCGTAACTGTAAATCAAGTTTTAACCGAAAAGAGCCGTGAAAAACTATTTCATTCCTTTCAAAGTAGAAAAATAGAGCTGCAAAAAGAAATTGATCAATTAAAATTTGAGAGGAAACGGCTAGAAAAAACGAAGAAATATAATATTAATATGTTACATAACTATTTTGAAAAAGAAATTGAAAATCGTAATGAAAAAATTAAACTGCTTGATTTCCAATTGGAACAGCTAGAAATCCTCCCCCTCGGTTCCCAATTAAAAGAACGGGAAGTACAAGGACTTGTAAATGTAGAAGTCGGCGATAAATGGGATGACTTTTTAAATAAAACTATCGTAGTAAAAGATGGAATTATAACAGAAATTAGAGGTGACTAGATTGAAAACTTTTTATAATGTAGGGAAAATCGTCAACACCCATGGAATTAGAGGAGAAGTTCGAGTAATATCCGTTACTGACTTTCCTGAAGAACGATATAAAAAAGGGGCTAAACTATATTTATTTAAACAAAACAATCCTGAACCAATTGAACTTACGGTAAAGTCATGGCGCAAGCATAAAAACTTCGATTTACTTACTTTCGAAGGTTACGAATCGATTAATGACGTAGAACAGTTTAAAGGTAGCTCGCTAAAGATTTCTGAAGATCAGCTAGATCAACTTAAAGACGATGAATTTTATTTTCATGAAATTATTGGTTGTACAGTAAAAACGATTGACGATAAAGAAATTGGTACAATTAAAGAAATATTAACCCCAGGTGCGAATGATGTATGGGTTGTTAAAGGTACGGATCGAAAAGAGTATTTAATCCCATATATTGATGATGTTGTTAAAAAGGTAGATGTTAAAGAGAAAATGGTCGTTATTGAACCGATGGAAGGATTGTTAGATTAATGAGAATCGATGTGTTAACACTGTTTCCGAATATGTTTTCTGGTGTTTTTAATGAATCAATTTTAAAACGGGCCCAAGAAATTGGTAGTGTCCAATATAATGTCGTTAACTTTCGTGAATATGCCAATAACAAACATAATACCGTCGATGATTATCCCTATGGTGGCGGGGCAGGAATGGTTCTAAAGCCAGAACCGATATTTAACGCCGTTGAATCTATTAAAGAAGATACGAAGTCAACACCTAGGGTAATCCTCCTTTGTCCTCAAGGTGAGCGTTATACTCAAAAAAAAGCGGAAGAATTGGCTAAAGAAGCGCACCTATTATTTATTTGCGGCCATTATGAAGGGTATGATGAACGGATTCGTGAACATTTAGTAACGGATGAAATTTCGATCGGAGATTTCGTTTTAACAGGTGGCGAGTTAGGTGCAATGGTTGTTATTGACAGTGTTGTTCGTCTTTTACCAGGCGTTCTTGGTAACGAAGAATCACCTGTTCAAGATTCATTTTCAACAGGTTTACTCGAACATCCCCATTACACACGACCAGCCGAATTCCGAGGTATGAAAGTTCCTGATGTATTACTTTCAGGAAATCATAAATTAATTGACGAATGGCGTAGAAAACAATCATTAAAACGGACATATGAGCGTAGACCAGATCTTTTACAATCTTTCAATTTAACAGACCAAGATAAAAAATGGCTCGAAGAAATTAAAAAGGAAAGATCACTGTTTTAAATTGTGATTTTTTACTCAAAAAGTTCGAGATAGTATTGATTTATTTTAAGTATTTATGGTAGACTATATTTTGTGGTTTTGGATTACATATCCATGCCCGTTAAAACGATGTTCCGCTGCAATTATATATATTGGTAAGAACATCTGTTGGAAGGAGTTGAAACGAATGCAACAAATCATTGAAGAAATTACGAAAGAACAACTTCGTACAGATCTTCCTGCATTCCGTCCTGGTGATACTGTTCGTGTACACGTTAAAGTTGTTGAGGGTACTCGCGAACGTATCCAGATTTTTGAAGGTGTTGTAATTAAACGCCGTGGCGGTGGAATCAGTGAAACATTCACTGTACGTAAAATTTCTTACGGTGTTGGAGTTGAACGTACTTTCCCTGTACATTCTCCAAAAATCGCTAAATTAGAAGTTGTACGTCGCGGTAAAGTTCGTCGTGCGAAACTTTATTACCTACGTAACTTACGTGGTAAAGCTGCACGTATTAAAGAAATTCGATAATTTTCAGAAACAAAGGGAGCTTGGTTACCAGGCTCCTTTTTTGTTTATAAAAAACGATTATGAATTTAATAAATGATTTGCTATCGAAAACATGAATTATGTAAAATAAATATATATGAATCGAAAGTCATACATACAGTTTGTGAAGTTTGATTGAGGACATGTGTTAAAATATATTTGTTTGAAATAATTGGAGGTTTTATTATTGGCGAAAAAGAGTGAATTATGGGAGTGGGTCAAAATTTTATTGATAGCTGCAGCATTAGCAGCGGTGATTCGATTCTTTTTATTTACACCAATTATCGTAGATGGAGAATCAATGATGCCCACTTTAGAAGACCGTGATCGGATGATTGTAAATAAACTTTCTTACAAATTAGGAGATATAGAACGCTTTGATATTGTCGTTTTTAAAGTATCCGATAAAAAAGATTACATAAAACGCGTAATCGGTTTACCAGGTGAATTTATTGAATATAAAAATGATACGTTATATGTCGATGGTGTTGCTTATGATGAACCGTATTTAGACGATTATAAAAAGGAATATCAACAAATTTATATGGGTGGCTCATTAACACCTGATTTTTCATATCAAGTACCAGAAGGCCATGTATTTGTAATGGGAGATAATCGTAGATTTAGTCGTGATAGTCGGGATTATACAATTGGTCCAATCTCAGTAGAGCATATTTTAGGTAAAGCAAGTATCATCTATTGGCCGATTGAAGATTTTAAAATTATTAATTAACAAACATTTATTAACAGCCTAGGAGGATTACAATGCAAATACAATGGTTTCCAGGCCATATGGCTAAAGCAAGAAGAGAAGTTACGGAAAAATTAAAACTAATTGATATCGTTTTTGAGTTGACGGATGCGCGAATTCCATTTTCATCGAGAAATCCGATGATTGATGAAATTATTAGTCAAAAGCCAAGAATCGTTTTATTAAATAAAGCGGATATGGCGGACCCAGTTAAAACAGAGCAATGGGTTGAATATTATCGCAAACAAAATGTTACAGCAATTCCAATTAATGCACAGACCGGTGAAGGACTAAAAACGTTAATTGCCAAATCAAAAGAATTAACAAAAGAAAAATTCGATAAAATGCGGGCAAAAGGGATTATTAAACCCCGTGCTATTCGGGCGATGGTCGTCGGGATCCCGAACTCAGGAAAATCAACATTAATAAATAAGCTTGCGAAAAGAAATATTGCAAAGACTGGGAATACACCAGGAGTAACACGCCAACAACAATGGATTAAAGTTGGGAAAGAAATTGAATTACTCGACACACCAGGAATTCTTTGGCCGAAATTTGAAGATCAAGAAGTAGGTTATAATCTTGCAGTAACAGGGGCAATTAAAGATACTATCTTAAATCTGCAAGATATCGCCGTTTTTGCTTTACGTTTCTTGGAAAAAAATTATCCAGAAAAGCTTAAGGAGCGTTACGATTTTGAATCTGTTCCAGAAGAAATTGTCGAAATGTTTGATTGGATTGGAACTAAACGAGGATGTTTAACTGCAGGTAGTGAAGTAGATTATGATAAAACAGCTGACGTTATTATTCGGGACATTCGTACTTTAAAATTAGGTCGAATTACATTTGAAACACCTGAGCAACTAGAAAATGAGGAGTAGTACATTCAATGGCTTATACGATTAAACAAATCTCAGAAAAATTACAACAAATCACAGATGAAAACGATTCTTTTATAAAAGAATGTTCGTTAGATGAACGAAAAGGTGTTCAAGTTTTATTAGAAAAATGGAAAAAAACGAAGGAAAAAGAAAAAATCGAGCGGGAACGTTTTACTGAAATGACAATATACGAACAAGAAGCTCGAAAACAAGGATTTTCTCTTATAGCAGGTATTGATGAAGTTGGAAGGGGACCACTAGCTGGTCCTATTGTTGCCTCAGCACTTATACTTCCTGAAGATATTTTTATTCCGGGTTTAAATGATTCAAAAAAACTCTCAATTAAAAAACGCGAAGAATTATATGAACAAATCTATCAATCCGCAATATCTGTAGGAATAGGTGTTGTAAGTCCAAAAGAAATAGATCGGTTAAATATTTATGAAGCGACTAAAAAAGCAATGCTTGATGCACTCCAACAACTCACACCGTTTCCTGACTATCTACTAATAGATGCAATGGAATTAGTAACACCGATTCCTCAACGTTCAATAATAAAAGGCGATGCAAATTCAATATCAATCGCAAGTGCATCAATTATAGCTAAAGTTTATCGTGATCGCTTAATGTTGGACTATCATAAACAATATCCACAATATCGTTTTGATAAAAATATGGGCTATGGTACGAAAGAACATTTAGAGGCACTCGAAAAATATGGACCTACTCCAATTCACAGGAAATCTTTTTCACCAATAAAAGAAATGGTTGAACCAAATTTATTTACTTTAGGGTTCGATGAATAAATTAACTAGGATGAGTATAAATGAGTATTTTTTCGTTAACTTCTTTGTCTCAGACGACGCAATCAACAAAAATGACTAGTACGAAATTACAATTTCATAAGGGCCAAATTATTTCAGGTAAAGTACTTTTTATAGATTCACAAAATAATGCTCTAGTACAAGTACAAAATCAAGAATTACTAGCTAAATTAGAAGTGCCGATTGATACAGCTCGAAACTATTTTTTTCAAGTTCAAGGAACAGAAGATAAAGTCATCTTAAAGGTACTGGAAAATGTAACGAATATCGATTCATTACTAAACGTATTACAAGTACCGAATAATAAAAAAATGAATCACTTTATGCAAAGCATGTTAAATAGTCAATTACCTATTAATAAAGAAATTGTTCAAAAAGCAACGAATTGGATTCAGTTAACAAATGATCCTCAAAAAGTCATTCAAACGATGAAACAAATCCATTCAGCAAATTTACCATTTTCAAATGAAGTTTTTCAAAGTTTATTTCATTTTCATCACGGTTCGTCTTTGACGAACCTACTTAATCAATTCCAGCAACAATTAAAAAGTCATCCCGATATCGAACTTAATCAACAACTCCAACTGTTGATGGGAAATTCCACTATAAATGATGCTATACAGACGGTTAATTGGAAAAATGGTGAAAGTGTTCAAAAGGTATTACAATCTATTATGAATGCCATCGGGTTTAATGCAGAGGCGCAATTAGCAACTGGGAAACTTCCCGTTGAATTACCTTTAAAATTGCAATTAATGAATCTTTTGCAAGCAAATCCGCAATTACCGAGTAGTTTAAAGTCGATTGCTGAACAACTAATTTTTAAAATAACTGGGAGTCAATTACAAACGGTGAATCAAGACTCCTTTTTTCAATGTACTATTGCCATCCCGATTCCATTACCAGAAGAAATGATTGATGCCCAATTTCAATTTCGTGGTAAAAAAGATAAAAATGGACAGTTAGATAAAGATTTTTGTCAAATCGTTTTCGATTTAGCAATGCCTAATATAGGCAAGTTAATAACCTTCATGAACGTACAAAATCGAATTATTACATTAAATATAAAAAGTAATTACGCAGGTTTAGAGGAGATTAGTAAAGATTTAATTTCTTCATTAAAAAATGTCTTAGAAAAAAATGACTATGTACTAAGTACAGTAAAATTTGAAAAATTAACTAGTGATTCTATGAAAAAAGATATGAATAAAACTCTTCCCACTTATAATATGATTGGAAATTTGGATGTGAAAATATGACAAGCGAAAATAGGAAAGAAGCTGTCGCATTAACGTATACGGGTGAAGACAATGCTGCACCTGTTATTAAAGCGAAAGGCAAAGGAATGGTTGCTGAACAAATAATTCAACTTGCAAATGAACATAATGTGCCTATTTATGAAGATAAAGCGTTAGTAGAATTGTTAGGACAACTTGATTTAAATGAAACTATACCAGAAGAATTATATAAAGCTGTTGCTGAAGTCCTTGCTTTTATTTATCGCTTAGATCGAAAGGAACAAGAAAATAATTGAAAAAATTAA
>NZ_JAACYS010000010.1 GCF_009996845.1 Pallidibacillus pasinlerensis
AAAAGAACCGCCATTAACTCGCAGTCCTTCTATGACAAAATTATTCACCTGAGTAACTTACTTTTAAATTCGCAAAGTTTTGTTGGCGCATTGCTTCATATATCAAAATCGCAGCAGTATTGGAAAGATTTAAAGAACGAACATTCGTTGTCATCGGAATGCGCAGGCAACGATCTTTATTCGCTTCTAACAAGTCTTGCGGTAGACCCGATGATTCACGACCAAACCAAAAGTAATAATCTTTATTAACGTCACTGTAATCAAAATCAGAGTAGGCTTTTTCACCATATGTTTCAATATAATACATTTCGCCTTGATTTTTCTCAAAAAACTCTTCAACTGAGTCATAATAAGTAATTTTTACAAAAGGCCAATAATCAAGTCCTGCACGTTTTAAATATTTATCATCCGTTGAAAAACCTAATGGGCGGATTAAATGTAAATGCGCATCAGTTGCAGCACATGTTCTCGCTATATTACCTGTATTAGCTGGGATTTCTGGTTGATATAAAACTACATGAATTGCCATAACATATTCACCTCTGTATATTAATCATCATCTATTATCGTATAAAATTTATATTTAATATTTGGTGTATAGGCAGAAGAGTCTTCGTAAGCCCAGTAACGCATCCGACTATTATACGTATGTGCGTTAACTAATGGATACCCATACGCATCTTTGCCGGTAACAATTGTATTATGATTAAACCTGCCATCACCTTCAAAGTCATAACAAATAACATCACCTAATTGTAACTCTCTTGGATCCTGTACTTCAACTGCTCTTAATCCCGTTTTTGAAGTTGCTAAGTACAAGTTTAGTGCATGGGCGACAGACCAACTGTAACTCCAGTTGTTATTATTATACCACCATCCACTTGAACGGTTTGGGAAACCTCTCATCGGTGCACCTCCAGCACGGAGACATTGGGAAATATAATTCGTACAATCATCGGTAAACTTCATATAGGCAGGGTTATAATCATTCCACCAACGTTCTGCATATTGTACAGCCTTCCTTCGATCATAACGATAAGGTGCCCTTGTTTCCGCATCACGGAAGTCATCTGTTAATAATTCTAACTCAGGTACTTGTAAGTCAACTTTCTCAATAACTTCATCGTCGGCCATAAGAGAACTTTTATAAAAAGATGCTTTTCTTTTTTCAACTTCTTCTTCTATATAATACCGTTTATGTTGCTTAATTAAATATTGAAAATGGGCAAGGTAATATATATTAGAATAATCTTCGTTCTCAATTTGATCAATGACTTTTCCTGTTGCACGTGCTTTAATAATTTCACCATTCCGTTCCATTAAACTTTTCTTTTTTCGCTCAATTTTTTCACATGTATCTGTTGTGTCACTTACACATTGTTGAACCCTTCGTTCTAGCAGGGATTTGATTTGTTGATTCATGAAGCACAACACCCCTTTTTTATAATTGTATGTTTTGGGTAAAGGGGTGTGACATGAGTTAAAATGTTTAGTTTTCGGACTAGTATAAGAAATTATTTTGCTAAGGCTAGTTCAATTTCATTCAATACTTCTTCATCTTTTTCCTTCTCAAGGGCATTAAGTAATACTTCTTTTGCCTTTTCAGTGCCAATTCTTCCTAGCGCCCAAGCCGCTGTTCCTCGAATTACTGGACGTGGGTCATCCTTTAGTACTTTTTGTAAATCATCAATGGCTGACTCTTCTTTAAAATGACCAAGTGCAATTATGGCATTGCGCTGTATTGGTTTTTTACCACGCCAAGCACCGGAAGTTCTGCCAAACTTTTCTTTAAACTCACGATTGCTAATGGAAAGAAGTGGTGTTAATAACGGTTTTGCAATCTCCGGTTCTGGTTCCAACTCTTCATGAAGATGGAAGTCAACACCTCTATTATAAGGACATACAATCTGGCAAGTGTCACATCCATAAAGTCGATTTCCAATAACTGAACGATATTGTTCCGGTAAAAAATCTTTTGTTTGTGTTAAATAAGAGATACAGATTTTCGCATTAATTTGTCCACCTTGTACTAAAGCACCGGTTGGACAGGCTTCTAAACATTTATTACAATCCCCACATAAATCTTCAATTGGTTGATCTGGCTCAAATGGTATATTTGTAATCATTTCTCCAAGATACACAAAGGATCCGTATTCCGGAGTGATGATTGCACAGTTTTTTCCGCTCCAACCTATACCTGCACGTTCAGCAACAGCCCGATCAGATAGTTCACCAGTATCTACCATCGATTTTGTTCGTGCTTCAGGAATTTTCGATTTAATAAATTCTTCAAGCTTTTGCAATCGATTCCTCAATACTGTATGGTAATCTTCACCCCAAGAGGCTCTTGCAAATAAACCACGACGAGCTCCTTTTTTTCCTTTCGGATTTTCTTTCATTCTTGTCGGATAGGCAACAGCGATAGAAATAATTGATGCTGCACCTTCGAGTAGGAGAGCAGGATTAGTTCTTTTGTCAATATCAGGCTCTTCGAAACCAGATTGATAATTTAATTGTTGCTGTTTAATAAGACGTTCTTTTAATGTCGTAAACGGATCAGCGGTCGTAAAACCGATTTTATCAATACCGATTTCTTTAGCATATTCAATTATATCTTGCTTCAATTGTTCAACATTCATATTGCTGCCCTCCTCATTTTCTTTAGTAAAAGATATACCTAAAATCAAAGTAAATAATACTTATAGATGAGAACTTTCTATTTTGATAACTAATTTTTTATATCATTAGAAAAGATGCGAACACATCTCTTTCATTAATTGGAATTATTTACATTTCAAAATTCAATTATATCAAACATATTACTAATTCATTTTTACTACATACATAGAAAAACGCAATACTTCGTTCTCCGTGTAACGAAATACTGCGTTGATTAAGTATGTATGGAGCGGGTGATGAGAATCGAACTCACGACAACAGCTTGGAAGGCTGTAGTTTTACCACTAAACTACACCCGCGTATTTAGTTATTCACATATTTTTATGTTTAAATTTAACACCATGCAGCCTTACATGCCTCTTCCTCTGCTAGATTTTTCGAAGATGATGGATGCGTCGAGGCAACTCGTAGCTTAGTCAGCGATGTTTAGCTCGTGGCTGTAGTTTTACCACTAAACTACACCCGCGTATTTAGTTATTCACATATTTTTATGTTTAAATTTAATACCATGCAGCCTTACATGCCTCTTCCTCTGCTAGATTTTTCGAAGATGATGGATGCGTCGAGGCAACTCGTAGCTTAGTCAGCGATGTTTTGCTCGTGGCTGTAGTTTTACCACTAAACTACACCCGCGTAATTAGTTATTCACATATTTTTATGTTTAAATTTAATACCATGCAGCCTTACATACCTCTTCCTCTGCTTGCTTATTCACAGATGATGGTAGTCTTGCTTGAAACTCGCTTATTTTTAACAGAGTTAAATATATCACAATCTTAAATTGTTGTCTACAGAAAATTTTATAAAATATTTCCTCAGGAAATGTAGTAAGTAGGCTTATATAAAAATAATCAGAATCATGATAATGTTTTAGTGGGATACAAAATACAAAAAAGTGTGTAGCAGTACTTAATATAATCTTCTTTATTTAATTCTCACACGTATATATTTCCTCGCTTCTTAATACATATAATTAAGCAGCTTGATGCTTGCGTAAAATATGTGTTTAAGGAGAGTTGATAGGAATATGATATGTCAAGTATGTGGAAGTGGAAGCGAAAACGAAACAGGTAAGTTTTGTTCAAAATGCGGAAGTCCACTACAAAATCCCAAAACTGCATCAACACAACCTGTTAACCCAAATCCGAATCAACAAAACCAAAGTAGCTCAGGTCAACAACCCTTTCAAAACTACAATTCTCAACAGCCTTATTACGTAAACCAAAATCAACAACAAAACTTCGGAAACCCTAATCAACAGCAATACGGTGGAGAATATCATCAACCATATCCGAATCCTCAACAACAAAATGTATATATGGAAAAAGGAAAAGTAGTTTCTAAACAATACTTTAGCTTCTTTTTTGATTCCTTTAAATCCCCAGTTACATTTGGAAATATGGTTAATGGTGATAACTGGTTAAATGGTCTTATTACAATTATTCTTTCTGTTATTATTCTTTCTCTAAGTTTTGCGAACTACGTTAAAAGTATATTTAGTTTTTCAGGATTTGGATTTTTTGATGCTGGTGATTTATTTGGTGTTTCCTTTTGGGGTACTTTTTTCTCAGGTATATTATTTTTAAGTATTTTCGCTGCTATTACCCTCCTAATTGTTTTTGGGGTAGTTAAATTAATAAATAACGTTAATGTAAGTTTCAAAGATGTCCTAGCACGTTCAGGATCTTTTGCAACAGTTCCGACTTTCATATTCTTATTGTTTTTATTAGTTACATTTATTAACGCATACAACGTTATTTTCTTTGTTTCTACACTGATTAATGGTGCCTTTATTCTGGCGGTTTCTTTTACAATTGCCAGTTTCAGAACGAATGGTAAACTTGATATGTTTTATAGCATATTAATTGCATTAGCAGTTTCTGCGCTCATTCAAATTATCGGTTTCAATACTATTTTACAAAATATGATCGGTCAAATTTTGGATGGATTTTTCTTTTAATTTAAATGAGGCTAATCTAAACCATAAGATTAGCCTCTCTTTTATTCCCTAAAATCGTTCCACTACTAAAGCTAGCGTACGAGTCATTACACCCGTTGCTCCTGATGAACCTAGTTCATGTTTTGATTTATTCGTAGAAGTACCAGCAATATCTAAATGTACCCACGGTGTATCCTCAGCAAATTCACCGATGAATGCTCCTCCCATAATTGCGTGACCTTCTCGGGATGGTGAATTATCTAAATCGGCAACTTTACTACTGCGAACTTTTTCTTTATCTTTTTCCGTAATTGGTAAACGCCAAATCATTTCACCAGTTTCAATTGATGCTTCCAATACTTTTTCCATTAGTTCCTCATCATTCGTCATCGCACCTGTTTTATCAGAACCAAGTGCAACAATGACTCCGCCCGTTAATGTGGCTACATCAATTAAATAGTCTGCTCCTTTTTGTTTAGCATAAGTAACGGCATCAGCTAAAACAAGTCGACCTTCTGCATCTGTATTTGTCACTTCAATCGTTTTCCCGCTTAATGATGTAATAACATCATCTGGTTTAAAGGCTTTATTTCCGATCATATTATCAGTTGATGGAATGACAGCTATCACATTTTGTTCAGGTTTTAACTCGCCGATAATTTCCATTGCACCTAAAACAGCAGCCGCTCCACCCATATCTGAGCTCATCCCAACCATACCTGTTTTCGATTTTAGTGAATAACCACCTGTATCGTATGTAATTCCTTTACCAACTAAACCAATAATATCTTTCCATTCCGATTTACCTTTGTACTTCAATACAATGAGCTTCGGTGGATTTTCCGAACCTTGGTTTACGGCTAAAATAGCCCCCATACCAAGTTCGAGCATATCTTCTTTTTCTAAAATCTCGATTTCAAAGCCATATTTATCAGCTAAATCTTTAGCATAATTTGCAAGGTCAGTAGCCGTTAATTTATTGCTTGGGGTATTTACTAGTGTTCTTGCTGAGTTTGTCGCGCGGCCATAAATGTAACCAATATTCAATCCTTCTTCCACAGCGACACTATTTTTCTCTGCAACAACTGTTAGATTTTCTAAAAGCGTTTTCTCCTTCTCCCCCTTTTGTTTATAACCATCAAAAGAGTATAAAGATAAGGCAAATGCTTCACCAAGCAGTTCTGCAATCTCATCACGTTGTACATCATCAAATAAAAATGAGTCAACGTACACAGTGGCAGACGGCACATGATAGCTTTGCATTTTTTGAAATGCCTTTCCAAAAGCTTCCCTCAATACGTCATGGGTAAGTTGCTCTTTTTTTCCTAAACCGACAAATAATAATCGCTTAGATCCTATAAGTCCAAGTGTATGTATCACCGCTATTCCCTTTTTCTTTGCGGATATGTCACCTGATTCTACTAATTGTAATATTTGCTCTTACATACTTTTATCCAATTGTTGAAACCATGGGCCGAACTTTCCCTCTTGATCAAATACGCTGAGGACAAGAAATTGTCCTTATTACTAAAATTTAGTTCGTTTGTTATTGAAAACATTTAAACACCTCCATTTTCATTATAACGGAAGCCTATTAAATAACCCATAATCTTGTTTTAAGCAAAAAAATGTCCTTGAATTATTTTCAAGGACATTACACTAATTTTTAACTTTGGACATATATTGACTTCTAAACACTTGCATTGATTCCATTTCATTAAGATTTTCCAATTCCTCACTCGTAATTTTTCCGTCACCCATTTTAATTACGTAAACGTCAACAGTACGTTTTCCCCACTCATTATAAACATCCTCTACAGTTTCATAATACAGATCAATTTTATTTCCTTTAATAGCTGAACCTGTATCTGCTACAACACCGAAACCATAGTCTGGTATAAATAAAATTGTACCGATTGGGAAAACATTAACATCTGCTGCAATCGTTGAAAATAAATCACGTTTCACTTTTACTCCTGAATATGTAATGCCATATGAAGGGTCTCCAGGATTTTTACCAGTTGATTCAAAACCAGCCGTATATCCGGTTGCAACAACCGTTTTACGTGGATATTCATCATCCCAATTAAAAGCTTCTTCTAGTTTTGGAAGTCTAGCGTGAACCTCTTCACTAGATGAAATTTTTGTTGATTCTTTTTCTTCTATTTTTAAAGATTTAAATCCTAATTCCAATGATTTATACGAGTGCAATGAATCGGCAATTTTTCCTGAATCACTGGAGATATTCTCTAATGTAGGCTTTTCTCCTATATTCACTTGTGCTTTAACACCTGTAATCGCTTGATAAGTTGTTAAAAATGCTAATGTAAATAATATAATCATGACAATCCGTTTAATCCATTTATTAATTGTTGCCATAATTTCACTCCTCCCGATTCTATTACTTTCCCAATTAGGAAAAAATTATTCATCGGAAGGAGTTGATTTTTGAAAATAAGGAAAATTCGTGTTTATAAAACGTCCAAAAACCTGTTAAATTTTATTGAAATCTAATTATCAGATTTTACGCTTTTTATTGATTAAGCCATAATTAAAACATACGATACCCTCTTTTTCGTAAAACCTTCATTGTAAAACCAGCAACAATTGTACCTAATAATCCACTTAGTAAAATGACAATATCAGCAGCGGCGAGTGTAGTCAGGTCGGACAATAAGGTTTGGAAAGATTTTGCTGGTTCACGAAAATAATCTATTAATTTAACTTTATTCACAATAAAAATAACAACAATTGGATAAATAAAAGCCATAAACCAAGTCATTCTTAACAACATATTTAAAATAAAGGCAATACCGAAAAATAGAACAAAAAATAACACAATCGAAATCATTAAATGAACGATCGTAAATTGCATCCCTTTGTCATCCTCTCCCATACTTTGTAATTATTTTACTAAAATTTGGAATAATAGGTCAATTTTTTAATCTGCTGTTTCTATTAGATTTCCTTTCAATAATTCGTAATTTTCCCTTTTATTAATCGAAGCTAGTGACTATAATCTTTTTCGAATAAAATGTTTTGTGGTAAAATAAAGTGATGAAATCAATGGAGGGATCGCTTTGAAAGAAGATACACAAATTTATGATATAACAGTAATCGGCGGTGGTCCCGCTGGATTATTTACTGCTTTTTACGGTGGTATGCGGAATGCTTCAGTAAAAATTATTGAAAGCCTTCCTCAATTAGGTGGTCAATTAGCCACTCTTTATCCGGAAAAATATATATATGATGTCGCAGGGTTTCCAAAAATTCGTGCCCGCGAACTCGTTGATAATCTAAAAGAACAAATTAAATTATTTGAACAAACTATCTGTCTAAATCAAGCTGTACAAAAATTAGAAAGATTAGAAGATGGTACGATAAAACTAACAACCGATAAAGAGATTCATTATTCCAAAGCAGTCATTATTACTGCAGGTGTAGGTGCATTCCAACCTCGTCGTTTAGATTTAGAAAATGCCCCCGATTATGAAGGTAAAAACCTTCACTATTTTATTGACGATATGAAATATTTCGAAGGTAAAAACGTGGTTATTTTTGGTGGAGGAGACTCAGCAGTTGACTGGGCTTTAATGCTGGAACCGATTGCGAAAAAGGTAACAATCGTTCACCGGCGTGATAAATTCCGCGCCCATGAACATAGTGTTGAACAATTGAAACAATCTTCTGTTGAAATTAAAACACCTTACGTTCCTGTTAAATTAATCGGTGACGGAGAAAAAATTAACCAAGTAGTGTTACAAGCTGCCAAAGGTGAAGAAACGGAAACAATTGATGTCGATGAAGTAGTTGTAAACTACGGTTTCATTTCTTCATTAGGACCAATTAAAGAATGGGGCTTAGAAATTGAGCGTAATTCCATCGTCGTAAACTCAAAAATGGAAACAAATATTCCTGGGGTTTACGCCGCTGGTGATATTACGACATATGAAGGTAAAGTAAAATTAATCGCAACAGGTTTCGGTGAAGCACCAACAGCAGTAAGTAATGCGAAGGCATATATCGACCCAACAGCTCGATTACAACCAAAGCATAGTACTTCAATGTTTGATCAATAAAATGAATTTACAAAAAAACCCAAGAATGCCTTTTCTACATTCTTGGGTTTTTTTCTAAACTTTTAGCAATCTCCTGGTGTGCCTGCAACTTGTGCCGTACGGAAAGATGAGCCACAACCACATGTTGCAATCGCATTCGGGTTGTCGATCGTAAATCCTCCGCCAAGTAAAGATTGTTTATAGTCAATTTTAGTACCTTTTAATATTCCAGCGCTAATTTTATCTACAACAACTTTTATACCATGTTGTTCAAATACAACATCATCTTCTTTTACATCCTGCTCTAAAGTCATACTGTAAGATAAGCCGCTGCAACCTCCGCCATTAACAGCAACACGTAAATAGCTATCTGTCTCTTCTGCTTCTTTCATCATGTCTTTTACTTGGTAAGCAGCTGCTTCTGTTAAATGTAGTAATTCTTCCATTGTAATACCTCCTTTTCAAAAACATCACTTCAAATATATCTTTAGTATAAACTGAAAAAAATTCAGATTCAATCGAACCGCATAAATAGTTTGCACCATTAATACATTGGCAACTGTATATTGTTATTTTTTCATGTTTCAAATATAATGATATGTAAGGAATTGGTAAGGTTTTCATTACAAAAAAACAATACTAATAAAACTTCATATGTTACACACTAAACAAAAGGGGAAGATTTACAAATGAGAAAACTTGTCATTCTAGGGGGCGGCTACGGGGGTATGCGGATTTTACAACGTCTGTTACCAAATAACGTGCCGAAAGATGTAAAAGTTTACTTAATTGATAAGGTTCCGTATCATTTTTTTAAAACAGAGTTTTATGCTCTAGCCGCTGGAACGGTTCCAGATGTGGATATTCGTATGACCTTTCCAAATCATTCACCGTTAGAATTTATTAACGATTGGGTTGAAGGTATTGATTTGGAAAAACAAACAGTTCAGCTTAAAAACAATGGAGATTTTTCATATGATCATTTAATTATCGGACTTGGCTGTGAAAACAATTACCACAATGTACCGGGTGCTGATAAATATACATATGGTATTCAGTCCATCGAAACTACAAGAAAAACATACAAAGCTTTAAACAATTTACCGATAGATTCAAAGGTTGCTATAATCGGCGGAGGGTTAAGTGGTGTTGAAATAGCAAGTGAACTGTACGAATCAAGACCTGATTTAAACATTGCGCTATTTGATCGTGGAGATATGGTTTTATCTTCATTATCTGTAAAAATAGGTAAATATGTTCAAAATTGGTTTAAAGAACGCGGTATTGCGGTAGTAAATAATTCAAATATTACTAGAGTTGAAGAAGGAATTTTGTACAATCATGACGAGCCAATTGAATTTGATGCGATTGTTTGGACTGCTGGAATTCGAGCAAATAAAGTTGTTCGTGATTTACCAGTGAAGAAGGATAAAAAGGGCTGTGTTTATTTAACACCACATCACAATATTCCAGGCTATGAAAATGTTTATGTCGTTGGTGATTGTGCACATCTACCATATGCACCAACTGCACAACTTGCTGAAGCACAAGGTGACCAAATCGCTAGTGTATTACAAAAGCGTTGGAATAATGAACCGTTACCAGAAGAACTGCCAACAATTAAATTAAAAGGTACGCTCGGTTCATTAGGGAAAAAACATGGCTTTGGACTTGTCGCAGATCGCTCCTTAACTGGAAAAGTACCACGCTTATTAAAATCAGGCGTGTTATGGATGTATAAAGTTCAAAATAGTTAAGTTAAAAAGAGGCTGTCAAACGCAGCCTCTAATTTTTTCATTACGGTGGCGGACGCTTTCTGCGGGCGTGGCTTGAGCCTCCTCGGACTCGCAAGCTCGCCTGCGGGGTCTCAAGACTCACGCTTTTCCCGCTAGAGTCGCCGCCACCTCCATTAAATTATTATTTGACCAATTTACTACTTCTTTGACAGCCAATCTTTTTTCATAGTTATATTTATTGTTCCCATTAAATATTTTAATTCTTTATATTATCCCCACTTTGATAGCCGTATTTTTCCAACTCTGAAAAAATCGTTTTTAAGCGCGGGTTTCCTTCTGCAACAATTTTATCACCAATTAAAACGACCGGATAAAATAAATCTTCTTCTATAACCCTTTTAGCAAACTTCTTTTTTTTCTCATCTTCCGGTGGATTCATTATATCGACATAATCTAAAATCACCGGTTGTTCAGGAAATTTACGCTTAACGGCTGCTTCTAACCATTCGTACGTATCCTTGGATGATGGTAAATTGACACAACTCGCACATATTTGCTCTGCTCCGTAAATGGTTATTACGGCAGGTTCTTGAATAGCCACTTACCATTCCTCCTATTCTTCTCATTATATTTATTTTACAAAAAAACATGGAAAATATAAAATGATATTAGCAATAATATTATGTTGGTTCATCTAATGGATTTTTTATCTTATCCTTATTATAATGAAAGTATGAAAGGGGTGCTCTTGATGGCAGATATTAAAGAACAAGTTCAAGAAGTATTAGATAAATTACGCCCGTTCCTTTTACGTGACGGTGGTGACTGTGAACTTATTGATGTAGAAGACGGTGTTGTAAAACTTCGTTTACTAGGCGCATGTCAAACTTGCCCAAGTTCAACAATCACATTAAAAGCTGGTATTGAACGGGCATTGTTTGAAGAGGTTCCAGGCGTCGTTGAAGTTGAACAAGTATTTTAATCAATTTGTGATATAAGAAAGGTCTAACGTCAACATTCCTTCCTTGTAATGTTTGAAGTTAGACCTATTTATTTTCCCTTACTTAAACTAATTGAAAGAGTTCTCTATTCACCGGTGTTTTTGGTACTTCATTTTTTAACACCGCTTCTATGTTATCACAACATAATTCCATCATCGCTGTTCTTGTTTCCACACTGGCACTGCCAATATGTGGTAAAGCTACGACATTATTTAATTGTAATAACGGGTGATCAGGGCTAATAGGTTCTTTATCAAATACATCCAAGCCAGCCCCTGCAATTTCCCCTTCTTTCAACGCTTCAATTAAATCCGCTTCCACTGCAACAGGACCTCTTGCCACATTAATAAAGAAAGCAGATTTTTTCATTCTCTTGAATACTTCTTTCGTAAACATACCTTTAGTTTCAGGTGTTAAAGGTGTTAAAACTAAAACGTAGTCTGATTGTTTCACAAGTTCATCGAAGGTCGCATATTTTACCCCTAACTTTTCTTCTGTTTCCAATTTTCGAGAACGATTATGATATAAAACACGCATATCAAAACCTAATGCCCGTTTTGCGACCGCTTCACCGATATTTCCCATACCGACAATTCCTAATGTTTTGTGATGTACGTCCGTTCCTGCTAAAAAGTATGAACTCCAACTTTTCCATTTTCCTTCTCTCACAACATCGACTGCTTCCACTAACCGGCGTCCAGTCATTAATAATAATGAAAAAGCAAGATCTGCTGTTGTATCCGTTAATATATCTGGTGTGTTACATACGACAATACGTCTTTTAGTAGCCTCTTCTACATCTATATTGTCAAACCCTACTGCTAAGTTTGCGACTACTTTCAAGTTAGTAGCAATATCAAACAATTCTTTATCAATTTTATCGGATAACATCGTTAACAATGCATCCGCTTTCTTTGCTTCGTTTAATAAAATATCTCGAGGAACTGGATTTTCTTCGCTATCCCACATTTCTACATCAGCAAAACTTTTTAGAGTATCGATTACTGATTCTGGTAATTTTCTCGTAATGTAAATATAAGGTTTGGCTGCCAAGACTATTCTCTCCCTATTCGCATATTGTTCGTTCAATTTTTATTTTAGCAAATTATTCTTTAAATATATAATCGAAGGATTATTGATTCGTCGATAACCAATCAAGTTGTGGTATTCGTCCCGTACGAGTCGGGACACCAGCAATTTCAAAGAAATTTTTTAAAAACCACTCATAATCATCTGCTGTATCCATTTCTTTTCGTAAATATTGAATCATATTTTTATTAGGTAATCTTTTCGGACTATAAAAGTATGATTCGGCAGCCGTAAAAAAGTGGGTTGGTAAAATAAGGCGTGAGTAAATTAAACGCCAAGAAAAAGATGAAAGGGGTATTTTCTCCTCATATTGTTGAAAAAACGCTTGAATTTGTGGAACATAATTAAACCGATTGTTTTCCAAATAAAACGCACGGGTCCACTCCGCTAAGTCTCGACTAATATGATCAATAACCCAATCAAACGGGTTTCTCCAGATTATTTCACCGCTCCACGTCTCATTGGTAAACTTTTCATGAGTAATTGTTCCAACATCATTTATTCCAGGCTGTACGTCCATTCTTGTGTCGACAAAATATTGTATAGCATTTTCAGTTAATCCAGCATAGTACGGAAAAGCTTCGATAAATAATCTTTCAAATTCATTGACAGGCCTGTTCGTAACAACCTGTTCCCAAAACTTTTTCAACTGTGTTATTCTTCTTTCCCACAATTCATGCCATTCACCTAATCGTCTTAACTTTTTTATTTCACTTTGTAATGACATCCCTCTTTTATGAAAATTTGCTAACGATTTTGGAATTGACTTTAACGGCGTATTTTTCCACTGATCGAGGAACAATAATAGGAAATGCCCCTTCTCCCATTGTTGTACAAAACTGTCATCTTTCGCTGGAAAAAATGCGGGTACAAACCGGGCGCCGGATAGTCGTAAAAATTTTGACATTTCATGCCGTTCAGGTAACTCGTCTTTCTCATGTTCAACTACTGGCACAATCACATACAAGTAATAACCATCATAAAATGCATCATAATTATCAATTCGAAATATTTGTTGTGGATATATATTATACAATTCTTTAATTGTCTCAAGCATCTTTTTCTCTCCCTAAAAAGTTTTAGAAAATACAGTCATATAAGTTATAATTAATAATATGATTGTAAAATGCTTTTTATCATATTGAACTGCTCTTATTAAATTTTATGAAAATAAAAAGTTAAAAAGAGTTTGAAAGGAAAACTTAGTAAAAGAAGCACACAAACATAATCGTTTGCAAAAAATTGTTATCACATCAACTTAAGAATTAAAGGAAAAGGTGAACAAAATGACAGAAGAAAACAAAATTTTATTTCCAGACATCGAAGAGTTATCAGTAAAATTATTAGAAGAACGTGGCGTCAAAATAATGGATATCGCCAAACTTGTGTATTTTCTACAAAAAGATTATCATCCAGAGTTAAAAATTGAGGATTGCATTGAACATGTAAAAGGGGTATTAGCAAAACGTGAAGTGCAAAACGCTGTAATAACTGGAATTCAAATCGATATGTTAGCCGAAAAAGAACAATTGGAAGAACCCCTCCAATCCATTATTAAAACGGATGAAGGATTATATGGAGTCGATGAAATTTTAGCATTTTCTATCGTTAACGTATATGGCTCAATCGGATTTACGAATTATGGTTATATTGATAAAATCAAACCTGGGATATTGAAATATTTAAACGATAAATCAAGTGGACAAGTAAATACATTTTTAGACGATATCGTCGGAGCCATTGCTGCCGCTGCAGCAAGTCGGCTTGCACATCGACTAGCAAATACAGAATAAAAAATGGGGCTAATTTTTAGCCCCATTTTTTATTTAAATCGCCATTCTGCTAGCGTATTGACTGTATATGTAGGTTGATTTTTATAATCTTCTAACATTTCTTTCGTTGTGACCCCTGTATGAACCAATAACGTATCTAATCCTGCGTTCATACCTGCTAAAATATCCGTTTCATAATTATCGCCAACCATGATTGTTTCTTCCCTTTTCGTACCTAATACTTTTAATGCTTGGTCCATAATGATCGTTTCCGGTTTTCCAATAATTGTTGGCTTAACCCTTGTTGAAAATTGAATCAATTGGGTAAACGCACCATTTCCTGGTACTAAGCCACGCTCCGTTGGAATAGCAAGGTCACCATTCGTTGAAAGGAATTCAGCACCATTACGAATTGCGATACATGCTGTCGCTAATTTTTCGTAATTCACATCCGAATCAAGTCCGACAACAACGATATCTGCATCTTCTTTTGCAAATTGAAACCCTTTTTCATCAAGGGCAACTTGCAACCCTTCCTCACCAATATAAAAGATCCGTGCATCATTATTTTTTTCATATATGTAATTGGCTGTTGCCAAACTTGATGTAAAAACATGCTCAGGTTGTGCCGGAATGTCAAAACTTTGTAATTTATCTGCGACTTGTTCTGGTGTACGGGTCGAATTATTCGTTACAAATAAAAAGGGAATATCAAGTCGATTTAATTCACGTATAAAATTGCCTGCTTCCTCAATTTTTTCCGATCCACGATACATTGTACCATCGAGATCAATTAAATAGCCGTTATATTTTCTCATTATATCTCATCTCTTTCTAGTGTAAAACTAAGCTTTAAATGCAGATACTGGACCTAGTTCATTTTCTAAATATGTTCGTACGCGATTTGGATATTGTTCAAAGGCAGTTAGATTTTCTTTTAATGTAACATAAACATTTCGATGTTCAATGTTTGTATAATATTGAACAAGTTGTTTGCGGTATGGAATTAATTTCTTATAACTTTCTGCCATTTTATCGGTAATTACTTTTTCATCTAATAAAATATCAACTATATCATCAAAACTACCTGGATCTCGCATAATAAATCCATCAATCATCATATTTCCTACGTCTAATACAGAATCTAACATCATATGTGCGACACGTTCTAGTGTAGCTTTTTGAAAAGTATCATCTAAATCATTTATTTGCTGAAAGATTTCAATTTCCTTTTCTAAAAATACTAATGTCTTTTCAATTTGTTCCCGATCCACAAAATACATGAAAGTTCTCTCCTCTCAATGCTGTTAGAATTTAACTATTTCAATATAATCATACCATAATCGCAATAGAGTATCGCCTTTTTTGTAACCGCTTTATTTCTTAAAGAAATAAATAGTAGGGTGAGAATTTGGCCCACCCATTGTAAACTTTCCAGAGTTTGGTTATTTATTAACCTTTTTCAAAACAAAGTAAGAGCAACCAAAATTACAATATTCGTATAAGTATTCGGATAATGTGCTAATTTTTGTATCGTATGTCGCCTTTTGGTTTTGATCATCAAAAAATCCTTTTAACCTTAATTGGCCATAACCCCAATCACCAACAATATAATCGTAGCGAGCTAATATATCGCTAAACCGCTCCCGAAAAGCCTGTTCATTGAACCCATTTTTATTTTCCTCAATTAATTCATAACAATTGTTTTGAATACAAACCATTTGTATCACCTTTTCTATTTTTCCAAACTAATAAAATTATTTTTAATGAGATTATATCTTATTTTACACATTCCAGCATCAATATGTAAGTTGAATTACTTGAGCATTTTTCCAAAATATAATAATTATGTTTTTTACTTTACATCACAGACTAAAGATAACGCTAAAAACGTTAATTTATTAAAATAGCTGTTTTTGTTTTCTTTTTTAAAAGGAGGTTCTTACTCATTGCGACGCTTAATACATATTTTTTCTGCTTTTTTAGTTATATTTACACTTTTTCCTTTACAGCCTTCTGCTGAAATGACACAAGAAGAACTTTATCAAAAACGGATGGAGCTTTATCAGTTCATTGAAAAAGTGACGCATATACCTTGGAATTATATTGCTGCAGTCGACCAATACGAAAGAAATATCCGTTATGTTCGTAATGACTTACCGAAACCAACTGGCTTAACCGGTATTTACTTTCCTCCTGAGAAATGGAGTGGAGCTTTGAACCCGAATCAAGAAGACACAAATCCAATGAGCATTCAATTTTTTGGTGGAATGGGACGTGATGGGGACGGCGATGGTAAAGCTGAACCAACTAATGATGTAGATGTCCTTTATTCTTTTGCAACTTATTTATTAGATTATGGAACTGATCATGACAGTCTAAAAATAGGTTTATGGGATTATTACAAAAAAGATAAGGCAATTTTACTAATAACAAGTTATGCCAAATTATATGGTCATTTTCAAACGGTAAACTTAGATGAACGACATTTTCCATTGCCACTCCGTGCAAATTATAGTTACCGAAATACGTGGGGAGATGCTAGAGGCTGGGGCGGAAGGAGAATTCATGAAGGAACTGACATTTTTGCCGGTTATGGTGTAAATGTATATTCGACTTGCTACGGTATTGTAGAGATGAAAGGCTGGAATAAATATGGAGGTTGGCGAATTGGTATCCGTGATGTGAATAACACATATCATTATTTCGCCCATTTAAACGGCTTTGCCAATGATTTAAATTTAGGTGATATTGTCAAACCAGGACAACTAATAGGTAGTGTTGGTGCTTCTGGATATGGTCCACCGGGTACATCAGGGAAGTTTCCTCCTCATTTACATTATGGAATGTATAAATATAACGGACGAACTGAATGGTCTTTTGACCCATTCCCCCATCTAAAAAAATGGGAAAGAGAAACAAGAAACAAAAAATAAATATGTGAAACTTTCCAGACTTAAAAAAATCTACAGTTTTTGACAATACTGTAGATTTTTTTACGTTAAATTTGTGAACCTTATATTCAATTTTTGAAAATTTTTATAATTTTTAAAAACATATAGACTAAATTATCTTTTTGTTTTAAAATATCTTTAAATTCTATTATTTCACTATTTTAACTACTTTCTGATAATTTATTGATATAAGATAAAAAGTCAGAAGGTTCAAAAAATAATAAAGGGGGATTTTTATGAAGAAAAAGTTTATGCTACTTCTTATGTCTATCTTCCTAGTTGGAATGTTAGCAGCGTGTGGAGGTAGCACTACTAGCGGAGGAGGAAGTTCATCTGGAGGTGAATCAGGTTCTGATTCAGGTTCAGGTGGCGATGATGGCGATACAATCAAAATTGGTTTGAACTTCGAATTGTCTGGTCCAGTTGCGTCTTATGGTTCTTCTGATGCTGAAGGTGCTGAACTTGCCATTGAAGAAATTAATGCTAATGGTGGAATTTTAGGTAAACAAATTGAAGTAATTAAACAAGATAACAAATCTGAAACTCAAGAAGCAGTTGCCATTGCCACTAGACTTACAAGCCAAGATAAAGTACTTGCAATAATTGGTTCAGCTACAAGTGGTAATACAATTGCCCAAGTACAAATTGCTAACGATACGAAAACACTTTTACTTACACCTTCAGGAACAGCACCTAACGTTACGGAAAATGAGGATGGTTCAATCAATGAATATGTCTTCCGTACATCTTACATTGATCCATTTCAAGGTACAGTAGCAGCAAACTTTGCTCTTGATGAATTAGGAGTTAAAACAGCTGCAATTTACAATGACAATGCAAGTGACTATGCGAAAGGACTTGCAGATGCCTTTAAAGAAACTTTTGAAGCTGGCGGAGGAACAATTGTAGCAGAAGAATCTTATGTTGCTGGTGATACTGATTTCCGTTCTACTTTAACTAATATTAAATCTGCTGATCCTGAGTTTATCTTTATTCCTGGATACTATGAGGAAGTTGGATTAATTGTTAAACAAGCCCGTGAATTAGAAATTACTGTTCCACTTATGGGTGCTGACGGTTGGGATTCACCAAAACTTGTTGAACTAGCCGGCGCTGTAAACTTAAATAATACATTTATTACAAACCACTATTCATCTCAAGACCCTGATGAAAGAATTCAAGATTTCGTAAAGCGCTTTGAGGAGAAATTCGGTAAAAAACCTGACTCCTTTAATGCTCTAGGTTATGATACAGTCTACTTCTTAGCAGATGCAATTGAACGTGCAGGAAGTACTGACCCTGAAGCAGTTAAAAACGCACTAAAAGAAACTGAAAATCTAGAACTGGTAACAGGAACAATCACCGTTGATGAAAAACATAATCCGATCAAATCAGCTACAATTTTAGAATATGTTGACGGAGAACAAACTTTCCGTACAAAAGTTGAGCCATAAAAAATATTTAAAAC
This sequence comes from Pallidibacillus pasinlerensis, assembly GCF_009996845.1. Classification (GTDB taxonomy): domain Bacteria; phylum Bacillota; class Bacilli; order Bacillales; family Caldibacillaceae; genus Pallidibacillus; species Pallidibacillus pasinlerensis. The sequence continues at coordinate 18,697 of NZ_JAACYS010000010.1, forward strand.
CTGGGAGGTGCTTTCCTCCCTTTTTCATCTCAATAAAAGAGTATTTAAAGGCTATGTAAAGCTGTAGCTTCATTTATAAAGTTTTCTCGAAGGAATCCATCAAGAAAAGGAGTGAGAATTTTGGAATGGATCCAGCAATTAGTTAACGGAATTTCTTTAGGTAGTATTTATGCACTAATTGCACTCGGATACACAATGGTTTACGGAATTATAAAATTGCTTAACTTTGCCCACGGTGAAGTCTTTATGATTGGTGCTTTTACAGGTTTTTACGGCATCACTTTTTTAAATTTAAGTTTTATCCCTGCACTTATATTAGCAATGGTTGTTTGTTCAATTCTCGGTATGCTTATTGAACGGGTTGCATATAGACGTTTACGCCGCTCAACACGTATTGCAGCATTAATTACTGCAATTGGGGTATCGCTATTCATTCAATATGTAATGATTTATTTTCGAGGAGCTACACCTGAAGCCTATCCTGATATCGTACCAAGGCAAAATATTGAGTTTTTAGGGATTAAGTTTAATTCACAAGCACTCTTTATTTTACTTATTACGATTATCCTTATGATTCTTTTACAATATATCGTCCATCGAACAAAAATGGGCAAAGCGATGAGAGCCGTGTCCTTAGATATGGATGCTGCTAGACTTATGGGAATTAATGTAGACAATACGATTTCAGCTACCTTTGCAATAGGGTCAGCCTTAGCGGGGGCAGCTGGGGTAATTTTCGGAATGTATTATACAAGTATCGATCCTCTTATGGGACTATTACCTGGGATAAAAGCCTTTGTCGCTGCTGTTTTAGGAGGAATCGGAATTATCCCTGGTGCGATGGTTGGTGGATTTATTCTTGGAATCGTTGAAACTGGCGTTAGTGCATTAGGCTATTCGAACTGGCGAGACGCCGCAGCATTTATTATTCTCATTCTTATTCTAATCTTTAGACCATCAGGCATCTTTGGCAAAAATACACGGGAGAAAGTGTAGGTGAAGACGATGAAAATAAGCCGCTTTTGGATATTTTTTATAACCGTACTAATAGTATATGGTATCGGGGAATTTTTAATTGCAACTGGAAGAATTGATTCCTTCTATGAGAACCTAATGATTACGATTGCAATTAATATTATTTTAGCAGTCAGTCTTCATCTAGTAATCGGGATTACAGGACAACTTTCAATCGGTCATGCTGGCTTTTTTGCAATCGGTGCTTATTTCGCTGCAATTTTTACAATGAATATGGGTCTTCCATTTCCTGTAGCATTAATTTTAGCTGGTATTGTTTCTGCTATTGCTGGTTTCATTGTCGGTATGCCTTCTTTAAGGTTACGCGGTGACTATTTAGCAATTGCAACCCTTGGGTTTGCAGAAATTATTCGTATAATCTTTTTAAACTGGGAATACGTCGGTGGCGCCAGTGGGATGACCGTTACAAAAATGACTACTTGGCAATACTCGTTCATTTTCCTATTAATAACGATTATCGTAATTGCTAATTTCACTAACTCCAGACATGGTCGAGCCTGTATTTCTATTCGTGAAGATGAAATTGCAGCTGATTCAATGGGGATAAATACAACATATTATAAAGTATTAGCCTTTGTAATTGGATCACTTTTTGCTGGAATCGCCGGTGGCTTATATTCTCACAACTTTTACTTTTTACAACCGGTCAATTTTGGCGTGCTTAAATCCTTTGATATTTTGATTTATGTCGTATTAGGTGGACTTGGTAGTATGTCCGGTGCCATCATTTCTGCGACATTACTAACACTTGTATCTACCTATTTTCAAAACTTCCCTGAAATCCGTATGGTTTTATATAGTTTAGTATTAATTATCATTATGTTGTACAGACCACAAGGACTAATGGGGTCAAAAGAAATTACTGACCTTTTCCGAAGAAAAAAGTCGGTGAAAGGGGGACCACATTATGAAAACATCGGGACTTAAACCATTGCTCCAAGTCAATCAACTCGGAATCCAATTTGGAGGATTAAAGGCAGTTTCTGAGTTCAATTTACAAATTAATAAAGGCGAATTAATTGGACTAATTGGACCGAACGGTGCTGGAAAAACAACCGTTTTCAATATGCTTACCGGTGTTTATGAACCGACTGAAGGAGATATTTTATTTGAAGGTAAAAAAATACATGGTCTACCCCCTTATAAAATTACGAGAAGAGGGATTAGTCGAACCTTCCAAAATATTCGTTTATTCGCAGAGCTGTCCGTTTTAGATAATGTACGAATTGGTTATCATACGATAGCAAAAAATTCCTTATTAAGCTCAATTTTTAGATTGCCTGCCCATTTTTCAAATGAAAAAGAAATGAGAGACAAGGCGATTGAGTTTTTAAAAATATTTAACTTAGAGCATTTAAAAGATGAAACAGCAAAAAACTTGCCCTATGGAATGCAACGTCGTTTGGAAATTGCCCGGGCATTAGCTGCTGGTCCAAAGCTTTTACTATTAGATGAGCCTGCAGCCGGCATGAACCCTAAGGAAACAGCAGAATTGATGGATTTAATCGCCTTTATTAGAGAAGAGTTTGATTTAACAATTTTATTAATTGAACATGATATGAAATTAGTAATGGGAATTTGTGAACGGATTTCCGTATTGGATCATGGTTTGCTCATTGCAGAAGGTTCCCCTGAAGAAATTCGCAATCATCCAAAAGTAATTGAAGCGTACTTAGGGGAAGAGGTAGGTGAAAATCATGCTTAAAGTAGATAATATTAATGTTTATTATGGCGCTATTCACGCTTTAAAAGGTGTTTCATTAGAAGTAAATGCCGGTGAAATTGTTACGCTAATTGGGGCTAATGGGGCTGGAAAGAGTACCCTTCTAAAAACATTATCTGGACTGACACGTCCAAAGTCAGGAAATATCGAATATGAAGGAAATTCAATCGTTAAAAAAAGAGTCCAAGCAATCGTAAAGGACGGCATTTCCCATGTTCCTGAAGGTCGTCGTGTATTTCCAACGATGTCAGTTACGGAGAACTTAGAACTTGGTGCTTTTTTACGAAAAGATAAAAAAGGAATCCAAAAAGATATGGAACACGTCTTCGAATTATTTCCACGACTTTATGAAAGACGGAAACAATTAGCTGGTACGTTGTCTGGTGGAGAACAACAGATGCTCGCTATCGGTCGTGGGCTTATGGCAAAGCCGAAATTGTTGTTGTTGGATGAGCCTTCAATGGGATTAGCCCCTTTACTAGTTAAGCAAATTTTTAATATTATTGAAATGATAAATCAAGAAGGAACAACAATTCTTTTAGTTGAACAAAATGCAAACATGGCCTTATCTATAGCTAATCGCGCCTATGTTATAGAAACGGGGAAAGTTGTTTTATCCGGAGACGCCAAGGAATTACAAACAAGTGAATTAGTGCGAGAAGCGTATTTGGGTGGGGCTTAGTTTGGAGAATGGTAAAGGGAGCCAGATGTGTCGGCTCCCTTTTTAGACGCTCTCGCACCATTTTCTACATGAGTGAAAGCTGTTTATAAACAATATTTGTACGATTACAGTTGTAATTCTGTTTATAGAGGCGGCTTATCAACACTTTTTTAACAATTACAGATCAAATTCTGCTTATAGAATCTGTCTATGAACACTTTTTATACAAATGCACATCTATTTCTGTTTATAGAACCTTGCTATGAACACTTCTTTCACAATAGCACATCTATTTCTGTTTATAGAACCTGTCTATCAACACTATTTACACAATCACACATCATTTTCTGCTCATAGAACCTGCCTACGAACACTTCTTTCACAATAGCAAACCAATTTCTGTTTATAGAACCTGTCTATCAACACTATTTACACAATCACACATCATTTTCTGCTCATAGAACCTGCCTACGAACACTTCTTTCACAATAGCAAACCAATTTCTGTTTATAGAACCTACCTAAGAACACATCTTACGCAATCTCACTTCAATTTCTGTTCATAGAACCAGTCTATTAACACTTTTCACAAAGCCAGCATACAATTTCTGCTTATAGAACCAGTCTATCAACACTTCTTGCACAACCACAGCCCAATTTCTGCTTATAGAACCCGCCTACGAACACTTCTTTCACAATAGCAAACCAATTTCTGTTCATAGATCATTCCTATTAACACTTTTTTCAAAACTGCTCATCAATTTCTGTATATAAAATCCACCTATCAACACTTTAAACAAATACAAACTAAAATTTCTAAATTTACAATGCTCTTAATAACATTTCCATTATTTCTACTCCCCACCCCCACTATTTCCTTTCTGATCCTGTGGTAAGACAATCGACGGATAAAGCTGACCATTACTATAAAACTGCGGTACTTCTCCCTTCACCTCGCCAGATGCAAGTAAAATGCTTTTCGGAATATACTGAACTTCAGAATTAAAAGGAACGAGCATTTGAACCCCAACTTCAATATGTAACCATATTTCATACCACGAACTATTAATAGAATTATTTTTCACAACCGCTTCATAATCTGTTTTTACATCACCGATTGCTTGAAATTCAATAGCAATGTCCGGTCCTAAATTTGCTAGTAACACGTTGTCTGTAATCCGGCCAAAGGGAACTCGAAAATGAATCCCTTTATCAGAAGCAGGTTTAACTTCGACAACTTCTCCACTTTCAGTAACGATTCTTGTAGAAGTATAGCCATCTTCAATTTGATTAATATTATTTAAAATAGTTCTCGTTATACTATTCGATACTTCTAATATTTTTTGTGTATCAAATGCGGTGAGTGTTCCATTCCCTACACCGGTTGGGACGACCGTAATAATCTCATCTAAACTTAATCCTGCACCCAACTCTTCATTAACAGCTCTTTCCATTAATGAAGTTGCTAAATTAATGGAATATGATTTTGCATAAACTTCTAAAGTCGGGCGAATTCCTTTGTTCACAATCCATAAACCTACGGACGTAGTAATAAGAAAGAAGACAAATGATAGTAATAATACATATTGAAAAGGTAAAGGTTTACCTTCTCTTCGTGGCTTATACTTTTTAGATGGTCTATAGGAACGGCCTACTTTGCCATACAATGGATTAATCTTTCTAAAAAAATATCCTCTCGGGTAACGTCGAAATTTGACCATAAAAAAATCCCCCCTTACAAATTAAATGTATGCTTGTTTGGAGGGATTTAATATTTTAAAACTATATATTTTATAACAACAATGTTTACATTAACAATAACGCATCTTTCCCAATCATACCTTTTTTAATGCCGTAATTTTCAGCTTCAAACGTTACTGATTCTAGTGGCGCATTTAATAGTTCTTCGATTGTTCGAACACCAACGGCTCTTCCCGCGATAATTTTTCGGTCCTTTAATTTATCATTTAATAATTGAACATCTAAAGCTCCGCACATTATATATCCTCTCTCACTCATCACAGCGAGTAAGTTTGTTTTAGGTAATTTAACATCGACGGCAATAAACGTACGATCTGCAATTATTAAAGGTTTGATATTAATCATGCATCGTCCGCCCCTTTCTTATAATACTTTATGAAAAAGGGGGGCTATACGTGATATGGCAAAAGTCTAATTACCGCTGCAATGGATACCGTTTTGCTAACGAATACTTCAATAAATCCCGTAAAAATTCCGGTAAAAAGAATTGCTTTTTCGCCCGTTTTAACGTTGGATAAAAACGCCCAAAGGTAAACATATCGATCGTTGCTACTTTATAAATGCGATCCATTTCCAACGCTTCGCCACCAATTTCAATTTGAATATTGGAACCTTCACCAGTAATATCAATCTGGTCATAAATCACTTTTCCAAAAATTTCACCACGAAAACCGAGCCCTTTAAACTTTAACGTCGTATACTTATCATCAACAGTTTGCACTAGTAACTCTTTCAATTCTGCACCCGAAAGTTCAACTGTACATGGATTTAATGGATGTGGGCATATACGATGAATATCATAATCTGTTACAATTCCTGCTTGAAGATCATCTAGCAAAACACCAGCGTTTAGAAAAGAACAGTCCGCTTCACACCATTCCGTTAATGTACTTGCTATTAAATCATTCAAAGGTGAATCATTAAACCAATCTATTTCCAACTTTTCCGGTAAAAAGGCGATTGGGTTTAATAATTGTTTTTTGCCTTCCTCATATAAGTTTTCCGCAAAATTTTCTTCTGCTTTCGCTATAGGCAATTCATCTGCAGGTATTAATTTTGCACACTTTTTCACTAATTCTCGTTGTTTTATATCAAAGACTAACTCAACTTTACCAAGGTTCATCCCGTACTTTCCTGTGCAGCATATTAACACATCATTAATAATCTTGCCATTTTCCAATACGTGATGGGTATGGGCACCTAAAATAAGATCAACTTGTGGAAAATATTGCGCCATTCTCTCATCCTCAGATAAGCCGAGATGGGATAAAACAATTAAAATGTCACATTGGCTACGTACTAAAGGGATTAAATGTTCTAACTCAGCAAATGGATCCGTCACATTCCAGCCTAATGGTTTATAAAAGCTCGTAAAATTCACGGTAATACCGATAACGCCAATTTTTACACCACTTGCTGTTTCATATATTTGATAAGGTTTAGCCCAATTAGGTCTTTTTCCATTTTCTAAAAATAAATTTGCTAAAATGACATCAAACTTAGCATCGTCATATAAGCTTAATAAATCCTCATGAGCTAAAGTAATTCCTTCATTGTTACCAATCGTAACCGCATCAAACTCGCATTCATTTAATAATTGAATATTTCCTTTACCAAGATTTGCCTCAGTAAAAGGGTGAAAACGATCGATATGATCTCCAATATCAAACAAAAACATCGTTTCATTATTATCTTCGTGAATTTGTCGTTGCCGTGTTACTTCGTGCTTAATATTTGGCCAAGTTTCAAAATGACTATGAATATCATTCGTATGATAAATTGTAATTTTTTCTATCATTCATACCTACCCTCAATTTCAAATCAAAGCACCTGAGTATACCAGGTAGATTTTAACTTAAAACAAATTTAATTGCCTTGGTGCAAGATCTTCATACTCAATACCTAAAAGTTCAATTATTCGCTTTGCATTATCGGCCGCGTCGCCACCTGAATTATTATTAAAAATCATATAAATATCCTTCGATTGCTTTTGCAGTTCCGATAAGTTGCGAACCCATTCACTTAACTCTTCGTCATTATATCGATACAAATAACGTACATCGCGCCAATTATCTTGTCCATGATTATTCCATCCATGTACATTTCGACCATGCATACGTATTAATGTTTTATCGGTCGTTGTTGCTTGTAAAACTAGGGGAACCGAGGTAGAACCTGCTTGCGGTTCATCACAAATACTATGAATCCAATTTTCTTCTCTTAAAAACTTCAATGTCTCTTCCCTAATCGATGGAGCAAACCAAGATTGATGACGAAATTCCAATACACAAGGAATATTTTCCATTTGTTGTCTACACCAACGTAAATAGCGAACCGATTTTTGATTACATGTAAACGATGGTGGAAATTGAAATAACACCATTGCTAATTTATTTGCACGAATATAAGGTTGTAATGATTGTTTATATTGCGTAAACATCAACTCCCAAGATTCAAAAGGAATGTTCCTTTGTAAATGTCCCGTCATTCCTTGATAAGCTTTTACAATAAACTGAAAGGAATCAGGTGTTTCACGAATCCATTTTTCACTGTTTTTTTCTGGTTGAATTGCATAAAAAGCAGTATCCACTTCGACGACAGGAAAATGGGAGGCATATATAGGTAATTTATTTTTCTCATTTGGAGTCGGATACAAAGACTCATGATCTCCCCATCCTGCCAAACCAACATAAATCATAATTACACACCTATATCATTTGATTTAATATATCTATCATTATATATCATTATTCTATATTTTAGCATGTGAAAGACATATTATATCTTACTGCCAAGTATAAAAATTTCCACCTGTACAATAAAAAAACGTCTAAAACTTATATAATAGATTTTAGACGTTTTTTATAATATTAATCAATAATCCGAACGCGTTTAACTCCAGCTATATTTAATATATTTTCTTCAATAGTACGTACAACATCTTCTGGAATACCATTATCCACATCAATCATTGTATAAGCCCAAGCACCTTTACTACGGTTTGTCATATTCGCAATATTAATTTGATGGTTTGCTAATAACCCTGTCATTTGTCCAACCATATTTGGTATGTTTTTATGAATAACCGTTAACCGTTTTTTACCGATATAAGGCATGATTGTATTCGGGAAGTTCACAGAGTTGCGAATATTTCCAGTTTCTAAAAATTCGCGTATTTCTTTAGCTGCCATAACTGCACAGTTTTCTTCAGCCTCTACTGTTGACGCACCTAAATGCGGTAATGCAATTGCACCTTCCATTTGTAAAATACGATCTGTAGGGAAATCCGTAATATAAGTTTTAATTCTTTTCTCTTTTAATGCTACTTCTAAATCATCTTCATTCACTAACTCACCACGAGAGAAGTTAAGAATATGAACATTTTCTTTCATTAAAGCAAAACTATCTTTATTTAAAATGCCTTTTGTTTCATCTGTTAAAGGTACGTGAATTGTAATATAATCACATTCTCTAAAGATCTCTTCCATTGTCATTGCACGTTCAACTCTACGAGATAACTGCCAAGCTGCATTTACGGAAATATACGGATCATAAGCCATAACTTCCATACCAAGGGCTGCAGCATCATTAGCAACTAATACACCAATGGATCCTGTTCCGATTACACCAAGTTTCTTTTCTGCAATTTCCGTTCCGACAAATTGTTTTTTACCAGACTCTACTAAACCCGGTACCTTTTCACCATTTCCAGCTAGACTTTTCGCCCAATGTAACGCTTGGAATAAATTACGTGAAGATGCTATTAAACTCATAATCACTAACTCTTTAACGGCATTAGCATTTGCACCTGGTGTATTAAATACGACTACCCCTTCTTCTGTTAACCGTTCAACAGGTATATTGTTCACACCAGCACCAGCACGGGCGATTGCTTTTACTGTTGGTGGAATGAATTCTTCATGTAGATTATAGCTTCTTAAAAGAATCGCATCAGGATCCCCACTACCGTTTATTTTATAATTATCATTAAAAACATCTAACCCTTTTTGAGCAATTGCATTATAAGTTTTAATATTATACAATATTTCTCTCTCCTTACCCGTTTTTGCTTTCAAATTCTTTCATAAATTGAACTAAAGCTTTCACACCTTCAATTGGCATCGAATTATAAATACTTGCTCGCATGCCACCTACGGAACGATGTCCTTTTAATGTGACAAGTCCCTCTTTTTGTGCTTCTTTAACAAATAATTCATTTAATTCATCTGATTTTGTTAAAAATGGAATGTTCATCAGAGAACGATCTTCACTTCTAACATTTGAGAAAAACATGTTTGATTCATCAATATAGTTATATAGTAAACTAGCTTTTTCAATATTTAACTTTTCAATTTGTTTAATTCCCCCTTGCTCTTTCAACCATTCAAGAACTAATTTCGTCATGTAAATGGCGAATGTAGGTGGGGTGTTGTAAAGGGAGCGATTTTTGGCATATGTATCATACTTAAGCATTGTTGGTAAGTTGCTTGGAGCATGGCCAATTAAATCATCACGAATAATTACGATTGTTAAACCAGCTATTCCAAGATTTTTTTGTGCTCCTGCATAAATGATACCGAATTTCGAAACGTCAATTTGTTCAGATAATATATTCGATGACATATCCGCAACTAAAGGAACATCACCTGTATCCGGAATATGTGTAAAGCGTGTACCTTCAATCGTATTATTTGTCGTAATATGAACATATTTTGTGTTATCATCTAAAACACTAAAATCAATCTCAGGGATATATGTAAAATTTTTATCTTCTGAAGATGCAAGGACTCGAGACTCACCGACTTTTTCTGCTTCAATTAACGCCTTTTTCGACCATGAACCAGTATTTACATAATAAGCATGACCACCATTTGCCAAAAGGTTTAGTGGAATCATAGAAAATTGCAACGATGCGCCACCTTGAATGAATAACACTTTATAATGATCTGGAATTTCCATCAAATCACGAAGTAATTGTTCTGTTTGTTGTAAAATAGCATCAAATATCTTCGAACGGTGACTCATTTCCATAACAGACATTCCAGATTGCTCATATGAAAGGAACTCTTTCTGCGCTTTTTCTAAGACTGCTAAAGGAAGCTGTGCAGGGCCAGCTGAAAAATTGTATACTCTATCCACTATTAAATCGCCTCTTCCTATCCTTTATCCTGTTAATAAAATATAGTATACCATATCATTTTTATTTTTCTACCCATTGTTTGTGATTCGCCTAATTTTTTTATAAAAAAATTGTAAAGACTAAATACGAACCACCAAAACACGAACGTTGTAGACAAAATACACAAAAAAGGTTGTCTGCGTAACAAACATTACACAAACAACCTTTTTAAAATTGTTACTTTCACAAAATATTAACCGATGGAACCTTCCATGTTGAAGGAGATTAAACGGTTCATTTCAACCGCATATTCCATTGGTAATTCTCTTGTAAATGGTTCAATAAAGCCCATTACAATCATTTCTGCAGCTTCTTCTTCTGATAGACCGCGGCTCATTAGATAGAATAATTGTTCTTCAGAAACTTTCGATACTTTTGCTTCGTGTTCCAATGAAATATTATTGTTCAATACTTCATTGTACGGAATCGTATCAGAGAATGATTCGTTATCTAAAATTAACGTATCACACTCAATTTTTGAACGTGAACCGTCGGATTTACGTCCAAAGTGAGTTAAACCACGGTAAGATACTTTTCCGCCATGTTGTGAAATGGACTTCGAAATAATTGTTGAAGAAGTGTTAGGTGCTAAATGATACATTTTTGTACCTGTGTCTTGGAACTGACCTTTACTTGCAAACGCAATTGATAACGTATATCCACGTGCACCTTCACCGATTAACATACAAGATGGATATTTCATAGTGACACCAGATCCTAAGTTACCGTCAATCCATTCCATTGTTCCGTTTTCTTCAACAACCGCACGTTTTGTTACAAGATTATAAACATTGCTTGACCAGTTTTGGATTGTTGTATAACGGCAATAAGCGTCTTTTTTAACAACAACCTCTACTACAGCAGAGTGAAGTGAACTTGTCGAATATGTTGGAGCTGTACAACCCTCAACATAATGGACAGAAGCACCTTCATCTACAACGATTAACGTACGTTCAAATTGTCCCATTTTTTCCAAGTTAATACGGAAATATGCTTGTAATGGAGTTTCTACTTTTACGCCTTTTGGAACATAAATGAAAGAACCACCGGACCAAACAGCAGAGTTTAAAGCAGCAAACTTGTTGTCACTATATGGTACAACTTTTCCAAAGTATTCTTTGAAAATATCTTCATTTTCTTGAAGAGCGGAATCTGTATCTTTAAAGATGATGCCTTGTTTTTCAAGCTCTTCTTTCATATTGTGGTAAACAACTTCAGATTCATACTGAGCTGATACCCCTGCTAAATATTTTTGTTCTGCTTCTGGGATACCTAATTTATCAAACGTACGTTTAATTTCTTCTGGAACTTCATCCCAAGAACGTCCTTGTTGTTCAGTTGGTTTTACATAATACGTAAGATCATCAAAATTTAGTTCGGATAAATCGCCACCCCAAGTAGGCATTGGTCGTTTATAGAAATGCTCTAAAGCCTTTAAGCGATATTTAAGCATCCATTCGGGTTCATTTTTCATTTTAGAGATTTGTTCAACGATTTCTCTCGTTAAACCTCTTTCTGTTTTGAAAACAGAAACATCTCGTTCACGGAACCCATATTGGTATTCACCAATTTGTGGTGCATTCTTAGCCATTATACTTCCTCCATTCTTTCTAATTATTAGGTTTATGAAACAAAAGTTTATTTCTTTTCATCATGTTCATGTTGGAGGCCTTTTTCAAGGGCTTTCCAAGCTAAAGTCGCACATTTAATACGTGCAGGGAATTTTGATACTCCTTGAAGAGCCTCAATATCCCCTAAATCAATAGAGTCATCATATTCCCTACCTTGTATCATTTCAGAAAATATATGAGCAAGTTTAAGAGCTGTTTCCACATCTTTTCCTTTTACTATACTAGTCATCATTGATGCTGATGACATGGAAATGGAACATCCTTCACCCTCAAACATAACGTCTTTGATTACACCATCTTCTTCTTTCATCGTAAGACGGATACGATCACCACAAGTTGGGTTATTCATATCGATAATTAAACTACTATCTTCTAAAACACCTTTATTACGTGGTCTTTTGTAATGATCCATAATTACTTGTCGGTATAAGGAATCTAATTGATTAAAAGACATTACTGAAGAACTCCTTTGCTTTTACAAGTCCAGCTGCTAAAGCGTCAATATCTTCTTTCGTATTGTAAAGATAAAAGCTTGCTCTTGCAGTTGCTGTCTGATTTAAAACTTTCATTAATGGTTGTGCACAATGATGTCCTGCACGAATGGCAATTCCTTCCATATCAAGTGCCGTAGAGACATCATGAGGATGCACACCGTCAATATTAAAGGTGACAACGCCACCTTTTTTAGCAGCGTCTAGGGGACCGAAAATCGTGATCCCTTCAATTTCAGACAATTTTTTCAAAGCGTATTCTACTAGATTATATTCATGCTGGTGAATATTTTCCATTCCAATTTCTTCAAGGAAATCTATCGCTGCTCCTAAACCGATCGCTTGTGCGATTGATGGTGTTCCTGCTTCAAATTTCCACGGTAATTCTTTCCAAGTGGAATCATATAGATTCACAAAATCAATCATTTCGCCACCAAATTCTACTGGCTCCATTTTCTCAAGTAACTCTTTTTTACCGTATAAAACACCGATTCCTGTTGGGCCACACATTTTATGACCTGACAAGGCGTAGAAATCCACATCCAAATCCTGTACATCTACCTTAACGTGTGGTGCTCCTTGTGCACCATCAACAACAATAACTGCACCGTTAGCGTGAGCAATTTTTGCTATTTCTTTAATCGGATTTATCGTACCAAGGACGTTTGAGACATGGGTAATGGCAACGATTTTTGTACGTTCTGTTATCGTATTTTCAACATCTTCAAGAGTAATCGTACCATCTTCTTGAAGTGGAATATATTTTAACGTCGCACCTGTCGCTTTTGCAACTTGTTGCCAAGGAATCAAGTTACTATGATGTTCCATATAGGTGACGACAATTTCATCGCCTTCTTTACAATTTGCACGTCCGTAACTAGAAGCAACGATATTTAGGGAAGTTGTCGTTCCTCTCGTAAAAATGACCTCTTCCCTAGAAGCCGCATTAATAAACTTTCGAACCTTATCGCGAGCTCCCTCAAATCCGTCCGTTGCTTTCGTTCCTAACGTGTGTACTCCGCGATGGACGTTTGAATTATATTCTCTATAATATTTTTCAATCGACTCAATGACAGACAACGGTTTTTGAGATGTAGCCGCACTATCCAAATAAACAAGTGGTTTGCCGTTAACCTCTTGATCTAAAATTGGAAATTGGCTTCGAATTGCTTTAATATCCATTAGCGGATTTTCCTTTCGATTACCTCTGTTAATTGCTTTTTAACACCTTCAATTGGCAATTGTGTAACAACTGGTGCAAGAAAACCGTGAATAATTAAGCGCTCAGCTTCATCTTTCGGAATTCCTCTTGATTGTAAATAATATAGTTGCATTGGATCAACACGTCCTACTGATGCCGCATGTCCTGCTTGAACGTCATCTTCGTCAATTAGAAGAATAGGGTTTGCATCGGCACGAGCTCTTTCACTTAACATTAGCGCGCGAGATTCTTGTTGGGCGTTGGCCCCACTTGCACCGTGCTCAATTTTACCGATTCCGTTAAAGATAATAGTTGAGCTCTCTTTTGCGATACCATGTTTTAAAATAAAGCCTTCGGAACGTTTACCATGGTTAATTACAGCAGTTGTAAAGTTTTCTGTTTGTTTACCTGTTCCAGCAACAACTGTTTTCGTATCACCAATGGATCCGTCACCATATAAGTTTGTAATATTTTCAGAGATTGTATCTCCATCATTCATTAAACCTAAAGACCACTCTAAGCGAGCATCTCTTTCTGTATAACCTCTTCTGTTAACGTATGTTGTAATACCACTTGCTAACGTATCTACTGCACCAAATTTCACATTTGCGCCATCATTAGCAATTACTTCTGCAATAATGTTTGCAACACCTTCTGCTTCCACATTTAGTGATAAATAGTTTTCAACATATGTTACAGAACTATTTGTATCAGCTACAATTAATACGTGGTTGATTAATGGTGCATCAGCATTATCATGAACAAAAACGGCTTGAATTGGCTCTTCTACTTGTATGTTTTTCGGAACATATAAGAATGCTCCACCATTTACAAGAGCTGCATGGAATGCTGCTAATTTATGCTCATCAACCTTTACAGCTTCAGTCATGAAATATTTTTGCACTAATTCAGGGTGATCTTTTACTGCTGTAAAAATGTCAGTAAAAATAACACCTTGTTCTTTTAATTTTTCGGAAACAGTTAATAAACCTGGAGTTTGGTTAAGTTGAACATAAAGGTTTTTAACTTCCCCTTCAAGATCTAAAAGTGCCTTAACTTCTTCAGGTAATGCATCTATAGAATCATACGCTTTGTTTTCAACTGTATGTTGTTTAAAACTAGTAAAATTCCATCTATCAATTTTTGTCTTATCCGGTTTTGGCATCTCTAATGTATCCATTTTTTCTAATGCAGCTAACCGGAAACTTGTAAACCATTCAGGTTCATTGTTTGCCTTCGAGTAGGACTCGATGTAGCTTTTATCCAATGAATGTTGTGTATCAGTAGTCATGATTATCCTCCTTACATTACGTATTAGGCGTTTAATTCTGCTTCATCTTTAATGCCGAGTTCTTCTTTAATCCACTCATAACCTTCTGCTTCAAGACGTTTTGCTAATTCAGGTCCACCAGATTTAACGATTCGGCCGTTCATCATAACATGTACGTAATCAGGAGTAATGTAGTTTAATAAGCGTTGATAGTGAGTAATCATTAAGCAAGAGAAGTTTTCGCTACGCATAGAGTTAATACCTTTTGCTACAACTTTCAACGCATCAATATCTAGACCTGAGTCAATTTCGTCTAAAATTGCGATGGATGGCTCAAGCATCATTAATTGTAAAATTTCATTACGCTTTTTCTCACCGCCAGAGAATCCTTCGTTTACATAGCGTTGTGCCATATTTAAATCCATCTCAAGGTATTCCATCGTTTTGTCTAATTTTTTAATGTATTGCATTAAAGGAATTTCATTTCCTTCTCCACGTTGTGCATTAATGGAAGAACGAATAAAGTCTGCGTTCGTTACTCCAGGAATTTCACTTGGATATTGCATTGCTAAAAATAGTCCTGCTTGTGCTCTTTCGTCCACTTCCATTTCAAGTACATCTTGTCCATCTAATGTAACGCTTCCTTCTGTTACTTCAAATGCTGGGTGTCCCATAATTGCAGATGCTAAAGTAGATTTACCCGCACCGTTTGGACCCATAATTGCATGGAATTCACCAGGTTTAATTTCTAAATTTACACCTTTTAAGATTTCTTTATCTTCAATGGAAACATGAAGATCTTTTAAAACTAAAGTTGATCCTGCCATTTTGTATACCTCCATTTTTTCTATATATGAATGTAACTCATTCTCAAATTAATATCATTATTATCTTATAACAAATAAAAAGTATAATCAACTGAAGTGGAATGTGAAAAATCCAGGCTTGAACAAAAAATCACCGTATTGAGAATTTGGAAACTAAATGATAAAAGTCCTATTTAATTTGGAAAAACACATTCTTTTCTAAAAAAATAAATATGTTTGTTCAGTTTGAACAAAAATTCACTATTATATAGTAAGAAGTGACCCTTAACTCGAATTGAGAAGGGACTAGGTAAATACGTCCCTAGTCCCTTCCATTTTACACTTATTATTTTTCAATTACAAATATCTACAGTTAATTAATAGTCTTATATTTTCAAAAATATTATTCACTTGCAGGAACAACTGCACCGGCATATGTTTCAATGATAAAGTCTTGAATTTCTTTTGATTGAAGGACTTCTACTAATGTTTTAATTTCTTCTTTATTCTCATCGCCAGCATTAACCGCAATTACGTTTACATATGGGTTATCTTGGCTTCCCTCTTCAATCGCAAGGCTATCATTTAATGGATTAATGTCAAATTCTAATGCATAGTTTGAGTTAATTACAACTAGATCGCCTTCACCTTGGTTATAAACTTGTGGAAGGATTTCTGGTGCATATTCAAAATCAAACTCTAAGTTTTTCGGATTTTCAACAATATCTTCTAATGTTGCAGAACCTTTTTCTACACCATCAGCTAATGTAATTAATCCTTCTTGCTCGAATAACGCTAAAATACGACCATGGTCAGGTTTATTACTACTAATCAATACTGTTGCACCATCTTCAACGTCTTCTAAGCTTTCATATTTTTTAGAATAAATACCGATTGGTTCGATGTGGATTCCACCAGCGTTAACAATGTCGTAACCTTTTTCTTCTTTTTCAAGTTCTAAGTATGGAATATGTTGGAAGAAGTTAGCATCTAAATCTCCTTCAACAAGTGCTTGGTTAATTAATTCATAACCTGAAAACTCTGTAATTTCTAATTCAATACCTTTTTCTTTCAAAATTGGTGCAGCTTGTTCTAAAATCTCAGCATGCGGAACTGCTGTTGCTCCAACTACTAATTTTTTAGTGTCTCCATCGTCAGATCCACTAGAATCTCCATCTCCATTTCCGCCACCACATGCTGCCAAAGTAATCGCTACTAGAGCTGTGAATAATAATGTTAAAAGCTTTTTCATTTGTAGTTCCCCCTCTTATCTTTTATCTATTTTTTTTGTTATTAAATCTCCAATAAATTGGATGATGAACACAATGATTAATATTGCAATTGTCCCAAACAAGGTAACATCATTATTACCTCGAACAAAACCATATTGGTGAGCATAGTTCCCTAATCCACCTGCTCCAATGATACCCGCAATTGCGGTATAACCTACTAATGCAATTGCAGTTACTGTTAATCCTGAAATAATTGCAGGCATCGATTCAGGAAGCAATACTTTGAATATAATTGTACTAGTTCTTGCCCCCATCGCTTGTGCTGCTTCAATAACACCTTTATTGACTTCTCTTAGTCCAATTTCAACCATCCGTGCATAGAATGGTGCAGAACCGATAATTAAAGCTGGCAATGCGGCATTCGGTCCAATCATTGTCCCCATAATCCCTCTTGTAAATGGTATGAGTAAAATAATAAGAATTACGAAAGGAATTGCACGGAATATATTAACTACAGCGGCAATAATCCAATTAATTACACGATTTTGCCATATATTACCCTTTGAAGTTAAAAATAATAGTAACCCCAGTAAAATTCCAAAAATGAATATAAAAACTAATGAGATACCTGTCATATAAACCGTTTCATATGTCTTTTCCCAAAACTTACTCATTTCAACATTTGGAAAGAAGGTTTCAATCATTGCCAATCACCTCCACTCCAACTTGTTGTGTTTCTAGCTGTTCAATTGCCTTCTCAATATGTTTTTCATCACCGTCTAACTGGATTAGCAATGTTCCATAGGACCCCGTTTGTGTTTGGGAAATTTTACCCTGAAGAATATTAACAGTAATCGGAAGTTCCTTAATTAGTTCTGAGATAATTGGCTGCTCTGCAGTCTCACCAATAAAGGTTAACTTAACGACTTTTCCAGTCGAATATTTATCTAGGAGATGTTGTACAGTATCCATCGTATCCTCTTCATCAGTAACTTGTTGAATAAAGCGTTTTGTTATATCAGCCTTTGGGTTTTTGAAAATTTCCATAACAGGTGCAATCTCAACAACTTTTCCATTTTCCATCACGGCAACCCGGTGGGCTATTTTCCGAATAACATGCATTTCATGGGTAATCAAAATGATTGTTAGACCCATTTTTTTATTAATATCTAAAAGTAAATCAAGTATAGAATCCGTTGTTTCTGGATCAAGGGCTGATGTGGCTTCATCACAAAGTAGAACTTTTGGATTATTGGCTAATGCCCGAGCAATCCCAACTCTTTGTTTTTGACCACCACTTAATTGGGATGGATAGGCATCTTCTCTACCTTCAAGTCCTACTAATTTGATTAGTTCATCAACACGTTTTTTTCTTTGGGCTTTTGGAACTCCAGCAATTTCTAATGGAAAAGAAATGTTACCACGAACAGTTCGTGACCATAATAAATTGAAATGTTGGAATATCATACCTATTTCCTGTCTCGCTTTACGTAAATTGGAACCTTTTATTTTAGAAATTTCCTTGCCTGCAACGGTTACTGACCCTTGTGATGGTTTTTCTAAACCATTGAGCATACGTACTAGTGTACTTTTACCTGCACCAGAGTACCCGATAATCCCGAAAATTTCTCCTTCTTTAATATTTAAACTGACATTATCAACTGCAGTGATTGTTCCAGATTTTGCTTTAAATTGTTTCGTTACATTATTTAAGGAGATCAATGTTGCTCCCCCTTTCTTCTATGATGTCTTTACTTCTGTAAAACAAAAGCACGATAAAGTGATTTTATTCATTATATTATTTCTAATATAGCTTAATAAATCATATAAAACAAAAAACCTTTCTACTAAGATAAGTAGAAAGGCATACCGAAATTTATATCGAATGTCCTTCCTCTCATCTTTCAAAGCTTATCAAGCTTTGTGTGAATTGGCACCATTTCAATACGAATGTATTGACGGTTGCCGGGTTTCATCGGGCACATCCCTCCACCTCTCTGGATAAGAGCAAGACTTACTATTCAGTTATTAATTATGTTTTAGATTGTAGCACCTATTTTAATATACGTCAATATATTTTTATACTCTTTTTCTAAGTTAGACAATTTCGAAACTATCAATATAATATTAATTTCCTATTTTTTTAGCACAAAAGACTGATTAAACCAAAGAATTGTTTCCAACATTAGTTGATGACGGTAACTACCTTCTATCGTAATTGAACACAATTTTTTAGCGTCAAGTAATTTAATTTTACCTAATAATATTTCTTCGATTACAACCGTGTCACCTGAAATAACTACATGAGGTTCTCCTGACCAATCTTCAATATGCTCAACCCGTTCTTTTGATAGTAAAATTGTAAATGATTGTTTCGTTGTTTTAAAGTTTATATATGTTACTTCTTTTGGAAATAAGAGGGCACGAAATTTATGGTTCACCAACGTATATTTAAGTCGATCGGTATCAATCATCGGATTCCTCCTAACCTATTTCTTATCTTTTTTCTTCGTTTAGGCAGGAAATCCTTTTAAAAATATTGATTCGATTATTTTTATGCGTTTAATTTTTCGTATATATACGTAACCGAATGGAAGGCGTATATTTTTTCTTTAATTTCTCCTTCATGAAAAATTAAAAGGCATGGTACACTTTCTATATGATAGGTTTCTGCTAAATCTGGTAAATAATTTAAATCTGCTTTTCCTAAGGGGAAATCCGGCATTGTTTTATTTACAATTTCTAACATTTTTCCTGCTAATTGGCACGTACCACACATCGGTGTATATAAATAAAACGCACCCTTTTTTCCACTATTTAAATGCTGAAAAAATAATTCCTTTGTCCATTGTTCCATCAAGTAAGTTCATCCTTTATTGAAGTCTCTATATCCATTAACATCTTATATTATTTACTAAAAATTTTGTATGAACATGTATGTTCGCCTGTAGTAAAACGGATGCAATATGCTTATCTGGTGCTGTTGCTACCTCGCGATACGTGCGATCAATATACAAATGCTTTGCCTCAGGAAACTCCCGCTTAAATTGTTTACGCAACTTTTCTCCTGAATTATCCGCATCTACAAGTATAAATACTTCCTTGTCGTATAAGCAATCAATAATTTCATCTAATCGACTTAAACTTAACGTTCCATTCGTACAAATTATTTCCACCGGTTCATTTACAACATTTTCGACCTTTCGTTTATCCGTTTTACCTTCCACGATTATTACTTTTTCAACAAATCGAATCATATTGATCACCTGTTTATTTTTAATTAAAAACAGAAACTTGTTTACTCATAAATTATGTGTAAAAAATAAAAAGTGAACGAAATTCCAAAAAAAACTTTCACACTATAATATGGGTAAAACAAAAACGTCTGATTGATTCAGACGTTTCAATATGGACTTAAAACCAAAAAATATCTCACTCTTTATTCACTGATTAATTTATCATACTCTTCCGGTGTTAAAAGCTTTTCCACTTCGCTTAAGTCAGTAGCCTCTAGTTCAATCATCCATGCTTGTTCATATGGAGATTCATTAACTAATTCTGGGCTATCGTTTAACTCTTCATTAACCGCAACAACTTTACCACTTATTGGTGCGTATAATTCAGAGACAGTTTTAACAGACTCAACACTGCCAAATGGTTCGTTCACTTTTAATTCCGTACCTACTTCTGGCAATTCAACGAAAACAATATCTCCTAGCTCGGATTGAGCAAAGTCAGTAATACCGACGCGAACAGTATTTCCTTCAACTTTTACCCATTCATGTTCTTCTGAATAACGTAATTCTTTTGGTAAAGCCATGACTATCCCTCCAATTAAAATATGTAGTTAATCCCATCATACAAGAAGTAATCTTTGTCTTGCAATAGAAATATATTAAGTAGTTAATTCCAAGTTTTTGCAAATTCTTCTTCTTTAAAACCGACAGTTACCTTATTTCCGTCAGTTACAATTGGTCGTTTAATTAAATAACCATCGGATGCAAGTAATTCAAGTAATTCTTCCTCACTTGATGTTTTAACACGGTCTTTTAATCCAAGTTCACGGTATTTTTTACCACTTGTATTAAAAAACTTTTTCAATTCTAATCCGCTTTTTTTGTACAAGTCTTCTAACTGTTCTTTTGAAGGCGGATTATCAATAATATGTATAGCTTCATATTCAACTTGATGTTCATCGAGCCAATTTTTTGCTTTTCGGCATGTACCACATTTCGGATACCAGTAAAAAGTTAATGCCATTTTAACACCACCAATAATACTATTTATTAATATATACTGATATTATATCACGAATGCGTACATTAACGAATTTATATAGTTCCTGACTATTTAATAATCATTCAAACTCATTAAAGGGACTGACATTTATGCCAGCCCCTTCAAGTTAAAACATATTTTATTATTAATTTGAAGATCATTAAACAACATATTTCTCTTTTTCAATTATCGTTGCTGCCGCTTCACGCTTTTTCGCAATTACATTAATTGGATTGTGGCGTGTTAATTTACGTAAAGCTGATAACATCATACGTAAATTATCTCCATCTGCAACTGCAACAATTGTTTCTTTTGCATCACTTTCAATTCGGTTAAAGGCTTCTTGACAGAAAATCTCAGTATAAAGTAGTTTTTGTTTGCTGTTTTCTAATCCGTCACGCTCAATTGCTTTTTCAGTACGTAAAACAACGGATTCCATTGCATAAATGTGCGAAACAATATCAGCAAAATTCACTAAAATTTCTTGTTCTTTATCAAGTTCTTGACCGTATTTTTGTAATGCAAGTCCAGCTGACATTAAAGCAACTTTTTTCGCATTGCGCACTAAATATTTTTCTTGTGCTAATGGTTCATCACCTGGCTCTTCAGGCATTAACATCATAATTTCTTCTTGAAGGCTTTGTGCTTTTTCTAGTAATGGTAACTCACCTTTAAAGGCTTTTCTTACAAAAGTTCCTGGTACTAGTAGACGGTTAATCTCGTTTGTTCCTTCAAAAATACGGTTAATACGAGAGTCACGATATGCACGCTCAATTTCATACTCTTCCATAAAACCGTATCCACCATGTATTTGAACACCTTCATCAACTACGTGATCTAACACTTCTGTATTAAAGAACTTGTTTAGTGAGCACTCAATTGCATATTCCGCAATTGCTGCAGCAATTTCTTTACCGTCTTTTTGTTCTTCTTCCGTTAGTTGCTTCATTTTTTCTTCAAAAAGACCTACTGTGCGATATACAGCACTTTCTGCAGCATAAATTTCTGAAGCTAAAGTTGCTAATTTTTCTTTTGTTAAATTGAAGCTAGAAATTGGAGTATGAAATTGTTTGCGTTCATTTGCATATTTAACGGTAATTTCAAAGGCACTTTTCGCACCGCCGACTGCGCCAACACCAAGTTTATAACGTCCAATATTTAAAATGTTAAATGCAATTTTGTGACCTTTACCAATTTCACCAAGAACATTTTCAACCGGTACTTGTGCATCTTCTAAAATTAATGTACGAGTTGATGAGCTCTTAATCCCCATTTTCTTTTCTTCTGCACCGACTGATACACCAGGGTATTCACGTTCTACAATGAAAGCTGTGAATTTCTCACCATCAATTTTCGCATATACGACAAACACATCAGCAAAACCAGCGTTCGTAATCCATTGTTTTTCCCCGTTTAAAATATAATGTGTACCATCTGCATTTAATTTTGCAGTTGTTTTCGCTCCAAGTGCATCAGATCCTGAACCAGGTTCCGTTAATGCATAAGCTGCTAACAATTCACCTGTGGCTAATTTTGGTAAATATTTTTTCTTTTGTTCTTCATTTCCAAACAATACGATCGGTAAGGAACCAATCCCTACATGGGCACCATGGGAAATTGAAAACCCACCAGCACGGGCCATTTTTTCTGCAATTAATGCAGACGTTATTTTATCTAGTCCAAACCCACCATACTCTTCAGGTACATCTGTACCAAGTAATCCGAGTTCACCAGCTTTTTTTAGTAATCGTACTGAATGGTCAAATTCGTGATTTTCCAACTTTTCAATAACTGGTAAAACTTCATTTTCAACGTATTCCTCTGTTGTCTTTGCGATCATTTCATGTTCTTCAGTGAAATCTTCGGGTGTATACACTTGTTCTGGACGAATTTCATCAATTAGAAAGCTTCCGCCTTTCACTACTTGTTCTACAGATTTTGACATATTAAACTTCCCCCTTATAAAAATTTCTTTGTTCGTAATCAATTGTCTATTGGTTTTGTTGGGCTTCACGTATTTTATATACGAGAAGCCCAACATTTTTATTCTTTTTTAAGGTCGCGTTTGTCAGATTGAGTGTTTGAGTGTATTGAAGATAAAGGTAATCTATTTAAATCTTAGAAACTATAATTCCTATAATAATTCAAAGACTCCGGCGGCTCCCATTCCACCACCGATACACATTGTCACAACACCAAACTGGACGTCCCTTCTTCTCATTTCATGAATAAGTGATAATGTTAATTTTGCACCTGTACATCCGAGTGGGTGACCGAGAGCAATCGCACCACCGTTCACATTGACAATATCTTCATCTAAACCTAACTCACGAATAACTTGAATGGACTGGGAAGCAAAAGCTTCATTTAATTCGAATAGTCCAATATCTGACAGTTCCAGACCAGCTAATTTTAATGCTTTTGGTACCGCTACAATTGGACCAATTCCCATTACTTCTGGTGGTACGCCACCAACAGCAAAGGAACGGAATTTTGCTAGTGGCTTTAACCCTTCAGCTTCAGCTTTTTCACGGTCCATTAATAGGACACTTGCTGCACCATCACTCATTTGTGAAGAGTTCCCAGCCGTTACCGAACCCTTAGCAGCAAAAGCAGGCCTTAAGTTTGCTAAAACTTCCATCGTTGTATTTGGTCTAACTCCTTCATCTGTATCAAATACAACTTGTTTTTCTACCAATTTATTATTTTCATCTACAGACCGAATCGTCACATCAACTGGGACAATTTCTTCTTTAAATTTTTCATTCTTAATTGCTTCAGCTGCCCTTTGATGACTACGAACAGCAAACGCATCTTGTTCTTCACGAGTAATGCCATACTTGTTTGCAACTTGTTCCGCTGTATGTCCCATGCTCATATAGTATTCCGGTGCTGTTTCTGCTAGTTTCGCATTTGGGCGAATCACATTTCCTGTCATTGGCACCATACTCATGGATTCCACTCCACCTGCGAGAACTGCTTCTGCACCACCAAGCATGATTTTCTCAGCACCGTAGGCAATTGATTGTAATCCTGATGAACAAAATCTATTTATTGTAATTGCAGGTGTCGTATATGGTACCCCAGCTAATGCGCCTATATTTCTAGCTATATTTAACCCTTGTTCTGCTTCAGGCATAGCACATCCCATTATTAAGTCGTCAATTGGTCCATCATAATTGTCTGCTCGCCTTAACGTTTCTTTCACTACTAAAGCACCTAAATCATCCGGACGGACGTTGGCAAGTGTCCCCTTTTTTGCCCGTCCGACAGGTGTACGTGCACCGGAGACGATCACCGCTTCTCTCATTTTAGTTCCCCCTTTGTTACTAGATTGCAATTAATTTCGTGTTTCGATTATGCTTACCTAATTAATTACGTAACGGCTTACCTTTCATAAGCATGTATTGCATTCTTTGTTGCGTTTTTATTTCACTAATTAAGCTAATAAACGCTTCTCTTTCTAAATCTAATAAATATTGTTCGTCGACTTTTGTACCATAAGGTAAGTTTCCACCAGCTAACACATATGCTAATTTTTTAGCAATATGAAGGTCATATTCAGATATATAACCAGATAAATGCATTCCTTGAGCAGCTAATAGTAATGTTGCATATCCAGTTTCACCAACGACTGGAACTTTCTTTCGAACTGGTGGTACATAGCCATTGTCATGTAGTTCAATAACCCATTGTTTAGCATCGTAAATACGATGATCTGGATTTTTACTAATACGGTCCAAGTTGTTCAAGAAGCCGTTTTCTCTTGCTTCTTCAGCAGAAGTTGAAACTTTAGCCATCGCAACTGTTTCGA
Organism: Pallidibacillus pasinlerensis; assembly: GCF_009996845.1. Taxonomy (GTDB): domain Bacteria; phylum Bacillota; class Bacilli; order Bacillales; family Caldibacillaceae; genus Pallidibacillus; species Pallidibacillus pasinlerensis. The sequence goes on from NZ_JAACYS010000010.1 coordinate 43,778, forward strand.
ACACTTTATTAGCTACATTTTGTAAATCGACTTTGACACCCTTTGGAAGGCTATTTAAATGTTTAATGTATAATTCTTTAGTTCCGCCACCACCAGGTATTAAACCAACGCCAACTTCAACAAGTCCGATATAACTTTCTGGAGAAGCTTGAATTCTTGCAGCAGGTAAAATAACTTCTGCTCCACCACCTAAAGCCATTTGATGTGGTGCCGCCACGACCGGTTTTGCGCTATATTTAATTTTCATCATCGCTTGTTGGAACTGGCGAATAACGAAATCAAGTTCATCAAAGTTATCATCTTGAGCTTCCATAAGCATTAGCGCAATGTTTGCACCTACACAGAAGTTTTTACCTTGATTTGCAAGAACTAATCCTTTGTAGTTCTTCTCAACTTCATCAATTGCTCTATTAATCATTTGAATAATATCTAAACCAATTGCATTATTAGGTGAATGGAACTCTAATAAAGCTACGCCATCGCCTATATCGATTAAGCTTGCACCTGAGTTTTTCTGAATGACTCGATTTTGCTTTTTCAGCAATCGTAAGTTAATTTCCTTTTCGTTTTGCGGAACTCGTTTATATTCACCATGATCGTAATAATATACAGTACCTTCCTCTTCTTTATAGAAGGAAGTAAAGCCTGTTCCAACCATCTCTTTGACCCAACCTGGAACGGCTAAACCTTCTTTTTCCATCCGATCAATGGATTTTTCTACTCCAATTGCATCCCAAGCTTCAAATGGTCCTTGTTCCCAACCAAATCCCCATTTCATTGCATTATCAATTGAGACAATGTCATCAGCAATTTCATATAGAAGTTCTGCACTATATATTAATGTAGGTGCAAAAACATTCCATAATAGTTGTCCTGCACGATCATCGGTATAAATTAATGTTTTTAATTTTGCGCTCGTTCCTTTTTGTTGCTTCGCTAGTTCGATTGATGGCGTTTTCATTTTTTTGCGAGGTTCGTATTCTAACGTTTTAGGGTTTAACTCTAAAATATCCTTACCTTTTTTCAAGTAAAAGCCTTGACCTGTTTTTGAACCAAGCCAGCCTTTCTCTAGCATTTTTTCTAGCAGTTCAGGAACTGTAAATACTTCTTTTTCTTCTCCTTCTACTTGTTCACGAACGTTGTTTGCCACATGTACGAAAGTATCTAATCCTACTACATCTAAAGTACGGAATGTGGCACTTTTTGGACGACCAATTAATGGTCCTGTAACAGAATCTACTTCTCCGATGGAGTAGCCGTTTTGCAAAACTTCACGTAATGTAATTAACAAACCATATGTCCCGATTCGGTTAGCAATAAAGTTCGGTGTATCCTTTGCTAATACGACTCCTTTGCCGAGTACATCTTCTCCAAATTTTTGCATGAATGTAACAACTTCCGGAGCCGTATCCTTCGTTGGAATTACTTCCAATAATTTCAAATAACGTGGTGGGTTAAAAAAGTGAGTGCCTAAAAAGTGCTTTTTAAAATCTTCAGAACGACCTTCAGCCATAGCATTTACAGAAATACCGGATGTATTTGAACTTACAATGCTACCTGGTTTACGATACTTATCTATTTTTTCGAAGACGGATTTCTTTATATCAAGTCTTTCAGTAACAACCTCAATAATCCAATCTACTTCTTTTAATCTTTCTAAATCATCTTCTAAATTTACCGACTCTATTAAAGCAATATTATCTTTAGAAGTTAATGGAGCAGGTTTTTGCTTTAATAGTTTTTGTTTATTTGTTTCAACAATTCGATTACGAACTTGACGATTATCAAGTGTTAATCCTTTTTCTTCTTCGTCTTTCGTAAGTTCAGAAGGGACAATGTCATATAATAATGTAGGTATTCCGATATTTGCTAAATGTGCAGCAATACCAGACCCCATAACCCCCGATCCGATTACAGCTGCTTTTCTAATCTGTTGTACCAACTTTCTTCCCCCTTTGCTTTCTTGAATGAACACTCATTCATTATTATTTTAAAAAAAGAGAACTTCGTCTACATAATTTAATATATAAGAATTTTTTCAACATTGCAACATAAAAGTTTATATTTATTTTATTTTATGAAAAATCAATTAAATTATTGCCTAAAACAGTTATTATTTCGTATTTTATTTCCTTTATTATTATATATTTATAGTTTTTCGGATAAATCTTTCATCATATCCTAATCTTTCTGATGCTTCTTTGGCCGCCTCTTTTACAACCCTAATAATTGTTGGAATTTTATAATCTTGCATACGCTGAATTGGACCAACTACTGTGAGAGCTGAGACGACTTTACCTTTCCAATCGCGAATTGGTGCTGCTACTGACCTTGTTCCTTCTGTAATCTCTTCACTGCTCGTTGCGTCTCAGCCAAGGAGCAACATTTGAAAATTTTCATTGCATTTTTTACTGAAGTGAGTTGATAGATTTGTTCGAAGACGATTTTTCTAATGGGAATTATATTCCATTTAAAAATGAAGAAACATTCGAAAACATTAACCCGGCAACGGAAGAAGTACTCGGTTATGTCGCTAAAGGTTCGAAAGAAGATGAAGCTGTCTCAACTGTCCGAAAATCACTTAAAGGTGAGTGGAGCAAACTAACTACTCAAGAACGTTCAAAAATTTTACGTAAAGTGGGCGATTTGATTTTAGAGCGAAAAGCTGAATTAGCTACTTTAGAAACGTTAAATACAGGTATCCCAAGCCCTTTGTATGTATGTGTTTGAGCCTGGTGGTAACCGCGTTGAATTATTCGGTGATTCAGGATACTTAATCTTTGACCCTGAGTGGGAACCGATTACTTGGACCGAAAATGAACTAGAAAGAGCGATTATTTTCTACGGTGCACCACTACCAGATACTTACTTCACATACGGAACGCCAGATATTAAAACAAAAGAACTAGTTAAAAATAAATAATTAACTTAAGCCCCAACTGTTTCTACTTTTAAAACGGTTGGGGCTATAATATTGTATTCTAAATCAAGAATTACACTATTACATCAATCAATAATTTATCGCTTAAATAAATTTTTAATTAAAAACCATACATTCGCCGGTCGTTCGGCAAGTCTTCTCATATAATAACCATACCAGTCTGTCCCATAAGGTACATATACACGCAATGGATATCCTTGTTCGCTAAGCTCCATTTGCCGATCTGTCCGAATACCATATAACATTTGAAATTCATATTTTTCTTTTGGAATGTCTAATTCCTCTACTAACTGTTTCGTATATTCTATGATCGCATCATCATGGGTTGCAACAGCTGTAAAATTTCCATTTTCCATATGAATCCGAATGATTTTTTTAAAATTATCGTCTACATCTTTTTTTTCAGGAAAAGCAACTTCTGAAGATTCTTTATAAGCTCCTTTTACGAGGCGCAGACTTGCAGAATATGTATCTAAGTCTTTTATATCATCTTCAGCCCTGTATAAATAAGCTTGGATAACCGTCCCTAAATGTTCATATTCCTTTCTAAAAGTTTTATAGATTTGCAACGTCTTTTCACAACGCTCATAATCTTCCATATCAATTGTAACAAACACTTGATGTTCTCTCGCTTTATCAATAATGCGCCTAAAATTACTCATAACTAACTCTTCTGATATATCTAAACCTAAAGAAGTTAATTTTAAGGAAACTTGTGCATTTAGTTTTTCCTTACCTATCGCCTCAATTGTTTTTATCGTTTGATCTGTCATATTATTTGCTTCTGCTTCACTATTCACAAATTCACCTAAGTAGTCAACTGTGACGACTAGACCTTTTTGATTCAAATCTTTTATCACTTCAACAGCCTGGTCAACCGTTTCACCAGCTACAAATCGGGATGCCCCTAGACGCAGGCCATATTTTTTAGCCAACCTAGTTAATGTGTTATTTTTTGATAAAAATAAGAAGAAATTACGTAACAAGTTTTCCACGTTGCATCTCCCCCTTGCAAAACAAAAATTATTGAATTTTAAAAAAGTTTATACTCATATAATTTTATCACAGAATAAAAACAACGTATATGGAAACGTTTTCGGAATTAAAATATATTTTTTCTTTTTCCCAACTTAAAAACCTTCTTAAATTTTTACATAGTTTTTGATATAGATGGAAACCTATATTTGATAAAAATTTGTTTAAGGAGGTTTAACATGAATCAACAACATATGCAGCAAAGCGGGCAACCAATGATGATGACTCCCCCGGAAGTTGTAACAGTAAAAGATTCTTTATATTTAACAGACATGCTTTCTTGGAATTTATTAGCGATGAAAAAGGCTCATTTTTATGCTCAACATTGCCGAGATCCTGAAATTAAAGCTGCTATAGATAAAGTAGGAATGATGCATCAAAAACATTATCAAAAAATACTGCAACATTTAAATAAGCAAAGCAATCAACCACCACCAATGGTCGGCAAACAACAATAAATATATTTTCAAACCCATATCTCTATAAGTCTCTAACTAAAAAGGAGGTTAAAAATGAATCAACAAAATCAATCAAATAAAATTCAAAATCCTGCAGTACAAATAGAAAAATCGCCACAAATGAACGATCGCGATTTTGCTAATGATATGTTGGCAACGGAAAAGTACTTAACCGATGCTTATAGTACCGCTTTAAATGAGGCAAGTCATCAGTCTTTATATCAAGATATCCTTTCCATATTCACGGAAACGCAAAATAGTCAGCGAGAATTATTTGAATTGATGTTTAAAAAAGGGTGGTATGGCTTTGATGCAGCCGAAACCCAAAAGCTGCAACAATCCTACCAGCAATTCCAAGGCTATACGAACCAGTTTCCTTACAATAATCAGCATTTGCAGTAAATTACATAGGGGTTGTCCAATAAGTCAAAATACCAACATTTTTAAGTAAAATTGGCGGCGACTCTAGCGGGATAAGCGTGAGTCTTGAGCCCCGCAGGCGAGCTTGCGTGGCGAGGAGGCTCAATCCACGCCCGCAGAAGCGTCCGCCAACTGAACGACGTCTTAAATCAAAAGTGTTCGGAAAAGTGACTTTATGGACAACTCCTTCTTTATTTTTAAAATAGAGATTTTCTTCATATAATAAATTTCCCTCTACAACCTCAGCTCTTTTCATACTTTATAAAAACTTTACAAAATAAATCAGAAAATATTGGATATCTGCCACTTTTTTCATTATTATTAATGTATATTGAATCGGAAGGAGTATACGGCATTGTTCAAGTCAAAATTGCAATTTTGGACTTTAGAAATTTTATTAATAGTAGCGATAATCTACATACTAACGAAAATTTCCTTTTTATTTGATCCAGTAGTTGTTTTTATGTCCACCCTATTTTTCCCATTATTAATTGCTGGGTTCCTTTACTTTTTATTTAATCCGCTCGTTTCTATAGTCCATAATAAGTTAAAGGTTCCACGAACAATAGGCATTATCATACTCTACCTTTTATTCATTGGGTTACTTGTATTTTTAATTGCTACTGTCGTTCCAATAATCACACGACAAATTAAAGAATTAATTAACGATATTCCATTCTTTATTAACGAAATTCAACTATTTATTGAAGAAGTTATCCATTCGGAAGCTTTTCATTGGGTACAAACACAGCAATATGTCGAAATCGACCAAATTATGAATTCTTTATCCAGCTATTTAACAGCAATTCCGTCGACAATTACAGGTAGTATTTCAGGACTCTTCGGGGTTATAACAAATATGGCAGTCGTCGTCGTAACTGTCCCATTTCTCCTATTCTTTTTACTTAAAGATGGGCACAAGCTACCAAATGCGATTATGCGATTCATTCCGAGTTCTTATCGTAAAGAAGGTTTATTAATATTAAAAGATACAACCGACACATTAGCTGCATACATTCAAGGGCAAATGATTGTTTCTCTATGTGTTGGTACATTATCGTATATTGGTTATTTAATCATTGGTTTAGATTATGCTTTAATTTTAGCAATTGCGGTTGCCTTAACTAATATTATTCCATATCTCGGACCAATTTTAGGGGCTGCACCAGCTGTTATTGTTGCAATGTTCGAATCACCATTAATGGTTGGGCTTGTTATTATTGTGGCAGTGATTGCACAACAAATTGAAAGTAATCTTATCTCACCGCTTGTTATTGGAAAGCGTTTAGACACACATCCAGCGACAATCATCATTATTTTATTAGTTGCTGGAAATCTCGCTGGGGTACTAGGTATGATTCTTGGGGTACCGGTGTACGCCGTATGTAAAACAATTGTGTTAAATATTGTACGTTTAATTAAACTTCATCGAAATTACAAAAAAGAACTAGAAGCAGAAGCACCGAAAGAAATATAAATGATAAACAGTAAAGGGTTGTCCTACTTTCTCATGACAACCCTTTTTCACTTATATAACTTTTTATTAAATTTCTTTTTATAAAATAAATGTATCGATCTCTTTTACCAAATTCACTAAATCTGGTTTACTAATTTGCGCACTAGCTCCTACGGCTTCACCTTTATGATATAAATCCTCAGTAATTAAAGATGAGAAAATAATAACAGGAATATCTTTTAGTTTTGAATGATTTTTCACACGAAACGTTAAATGGTGACCGTCCATTTGTGGCATTTCAATATCTGTTATTAGTAAGTGAATTTTATCAGTCGGACTAATTGTATCATCTGAAGCATAGTTTTCTAAGTAGTCCCATGCTTCTTGCCCATTTTGGAAAAATGTTACATTTTCATAACCAGCTTCTAATAATGTGTCCTTCAATAATGCACGTAAAACACCGGAATCTTCAGCAACAACAATTTTCTTCGAGGAACGATCACGAGGACCAAGTACTTTAATGCTGTCAGCACTGCCACCTAATTCTGGATTAATTTCAACAACTATTTTTTCAATATCCAATAACACAGACATTTCATCATTATCCAGTTTAATAATTCCAGTTGCATATGGTTGGTCGCCAATTGTTAATTCATTTGGCTTTTCAATTTGTTTCCAAGTAATACGGCTTATTCGATCAATTTCATGAACACGGAAAGCAATTTTTGTTTGGTTCAATTCTGCTACAATAAAGCGGTCACTTTCACTAATTTCATACGGTGCATTAATAACTTGCGCTAAATTAACGACAGCAATAATCTCTCCGCGTAAGTTTATAATCCCTTCCACAGCTTCATGAGAATTTGGAATTTTTGTAATCGGTGCTGGCATAATAATTTCTCGAACCTTTAAGACGTTAATGGCATATTTTTGATTGCCTATTTTAAACAAAATAATCTCTAATTCATTTGTCCCACTTTGTAACAAAATTCCGTCCTTATTTTCCATATTTATATTCCTCCACCCTACTATACTTAAAAGAGAATCTATTAAACTGTTTATTTTATCGGTACAAAAGTAGTAACTTTTTAACTTTAAATTAAAGTTTAATATACTTATATTTTATCATTAATCTATCATTTTTATTGATAAATTTCGACAAATTATGTAAATACCCTGTAATCGATGTATTAAACTTAGTATAAAATACGCAACCTGTATCCAGAAACATAAAATTATAAAAACTATTACAAAAATAGTATAATAAAATAAAACATAATTAATTCTAGGGTTGCGAGAAATTGGATTCCCTACCATTAAAAAGGTCGGTGATTGCCTATGAAATTATTTTCTTTTAGGAAAAAAACACCAAGATTGGAAGTTTGTACAAATAATCTTGATTTGTTTTTTGATGATGAAATGATAGAAAAATTAGAGGACTTGATCGATGAAAAGGGGATAAAAGCAAAGGAAATGGATTGTTTAGATTACTGTGATGAGTGTACATGTCAGCCCCATGCGATATTAAATAAAAAATATGTACAGGCCAATGAACCGAACGAACTAATAAATCTTATTCGGGAAAAAATCTCGTAACAAGAAAGGATGTCAAAAAGCCATTCCATCTACATTTTTTTACAATTATGTGGAGTGACCTTTAGACATCCTAAAATTTATTCTTCATCTGAATCTGAACGAAAATCATTAAAGTATCGCATCCGTTTAATTCGATCTTCTTCTTGTAGAAACTTTACAAAATTTTCCATCGCTGCAACGGGTTTGTCGCTAACAATGCGCAGATAATGTTTTTTCCGCTCCTCAGTCATAATTGTACTTTTATTAATTCTATCTTTAATGTAGCGGAGACCTATATTTTGAATTTCTTTACGATTAATTTTTGCCTCTTTTAATAAAGCAAAGCCAAAGGCGCCTACAATCGCAAAAATAAACAACATAATATATATATCTGTATCTTTAGGTGTAAAAAATAGCAGCATAATTAAATTTAATACAGCTATTCCTATGAGTGGAAATGTCCAGAACATATATTTCGAGGTTTTCTTAGCAAGGGGTAAAATTAACTTTTGAATTTGTTCGATTTCCTTTTTTATATTTTCCGGAAAACTATTCATTAAAAAGTTATCCAATATCATCATCCTTTATAAAAAATCTATATTAATCCAATATTATTCTTTTAGTAAAGAACTTTTAGATTCAATTTATTCTAATTAAACCAAAAATATGCTAAAAAGGGAAGTGAAAGGACTGACTTGTTTGAGTCAAGTATTTATAGGCAGTTTTTTTCACACCTTAAATTTGAAAGCGGATTCAAACTCTTAGGATACTCTCTTGGTAAGAATTTTGCCTTTTTTAAAAGCCAGACAACTCTTTTAATGCTTTGTAAACTGGTATGCTTGAAGCATACGACGCTGAAACCGATCGCTTACGAAGGCAAGTCGAAGAACAAAAGTTATTAATGAGAGAAAATGTCGCAAGTGCCTCACAAAATCTTGCGGCCATTTCCGAAGAAACGAATGCCTCATTTCACGAGTTGAATGCCCAATCCGATAAGATTATGTCACTCGCGAGTTCGGGAACAGCGTTGTCAACTCTGGCAGAAGAATGTGCCCATAAAGGAAAAGAACAACTTTCTACACAGAGTTCCAACATGTTTAATATAAATGATGCCATCAACGATATTTCAAATGATGTGAACGTATTATTAGATATATCCAAACGCATGCAAGAAATCATAAATATTGTCACTGGGATTGCAGACCAAACCAACCTTTTATCCTTAAATGCGGCGATTGAAGCAGCCAGGGCTGGTGAATATGGGAAAGGATTTGCGGTGGTAGCAGGAGAAGTGAGGAAATTATCTGAGGAAACGAAAAAATCCGTAACGAACGTATCCACTTTGATTTCAGACACAAGTTCTCAAGTGCAAAAATTGACGGACTCTCTTGAGAAAATAAGAAAGGCCGTAACAGACGGCAATAGTTATATGAAGGAAACAGAAGATCATTTTGAACAGATCCTTTCAACCATGAGAGAAACGAAAATTCATAATGATAATATAGCAGCTGAACTTCTCTCCCTCACTAATGTGATAAATGAATTAGGAAAGGCCTTTGAGGAGGTCGCTCTTTCCGCAGACAGTTTAACCATGCTTACACAACAGTTAGATTAATAGGAGCGATCTAATAAATGAAACTTATGCAGAAAATACCGATACAACTATCAAGCTATTTAGCGTTAGCTGATGCTGTTGTTATTACTGACAAGAATCACATCATTGTAGATATTAACGAACAATATGAAAATATCACAGGGTATTCGAGAAATAGAATTGTGGGATTAAAAGCCGGCTTCCTAAAATCAAAGCTCACTCCCAAGTCTACACATAAGTCATTAAAGTATGAATTGCAACAAAACAAGCCGTGGTCAGGGGTGTTGATAAACCGAAAGAAGTCGGGAGAATTATGGCATTCCTCCATCACTATAACCCCTGTGGTTATTGAGGGATGCACCTATTATATTGGGGTCTTCCGCGAATTGGAACAATTACAACAAGGTATATACATTTCTGAGGATAAAAAGTGGAAACGCAAAGGGAATTGCTGAAAGTTCTTGCCATTTCCTGTGAGATTCGAGACCCTGGCATTGAAGAACATTTAATCAGGGTACAGGAATTATTAAACCATTGTCAAGACTAGTAACTAAAACCGTGTGCGTCCATAATAGCTCTTTTTTCCATCCTGGTACTCCTTGACACGTCATTTTCTGTTCCAATCCAATCTACCTAAAAATCTTTAAATTTCTTGTTGCATATATTATACAATGTAGTAAAATACATTATGTGAAACGTTTCACTAAGTTTTTATGAGAAAGAATTTCTGCTAATCCTCTAACACTATATTATTTTATCCCTATTTGTGATTTTTTTCACAAACAGGGTGCTTGGTTAGTATTTTACTTAGATTTTCGAGTTTATAAGGAAAGGAAGTACGATGAATCGCTAGGAAATGAACCAAATAAGCTGCTGGTAGCTAGACTGCTAACGATGCTGTTTTAGATATCACCTGATTCAAATTGAGAACTGGATATGTTTAGTAGCTAAGAAGATGGAAATAATAAATACCAAACAGGAAATGCTGAATATTAAATCATAATGATAACTGGAGGTAATGACGATGAATATTACATTGGGAAATAAAGTGGTCCTAGTTGGGACAGGTGCAGTGGGATCAAGCTATGCCTATACGATCATGAACCAAGGGATATGTGACGAATTAGTAATGGTAGATATGAATGAAGCCAAAGCGAAAGGCGATGTAATGGACCTGAACCATGGGATCGTTTATGCCCCTTCCACCATGAAAATCAGATTCGGCACCTATGAGGATTGTAAGGATGCTGCTATTGTGGTGATTTGTGCGGGGGCTGCACAGAAACCAGGCGAAACGCGACTTGACCTGGTAAGCAAAAACCTTAAGATATTTGAGTCGATTGTGAAAAACGTGATGGATGCTGGGTTTAACGGGATTTTCTTGATAGCCACCAACCCCGTAGACATCCTGGCTTATGCAACCTGGAGATTTTCTGGTTTACCTAAGGAAAGGGTGATTGGTTCAGGCACAATCTTAGATTCTGCGAGATTCCGTTATTTATTGAGTCAAGAATTCGGTGTAGCGCCGACAAGCGTCCATGCTTATATCATCGGAGAACATGGTGATTCCGCACTCCCGGTATGGAGCACAGCCAATATCTCAGGGAATCCTATCGCACCCGATTTGTCAGAAGATAGAAAAGAAGAGATATTTGTGCAGGTACGAGATGCAGCTTATAAAATTATTGAATTAAAAGGGGCTACCTATTATGGAATCGCTATGGGACTGGCCAGGATTACAAAGGCAATCCTCCAAAATGAAGAAGTTGTATTGCCAGTGGGATCCCTGTTGGAAGGAGAATACGGCCATCATAATGTGTATGTCGGGGTCCCTACCATCATCAACCGCACAGGCAGAAAAAGCATCGTCCAGCTTTCATTAAATGACATTGAGAAAGAAAAGCTCGCCCTTTCCGTCAAGACATTGAAAGAGATTCAAACGCCATTTTGGGAATAGTTCCATGTAAAAGAAGGAAATCGGTTATAAAGGAGTAATATGCCATGTTGGTGAAAACGTTCAATCCGTTTGATAATCTGCTGATCTCATCTCTGGTCGCGGCGATTCCGATCATTCTGTTTCTTTTATGTTTGACAATCTTTAAGATGAAAGGTATCAATGCCGCCCTATTGAATTTATGTGTTACTTTTTTGATTTCACTGGTCATATTTGATTTGCCTTTTGGTGAATCCATTGGAGGTGTCATACAAGGAGTCATTCAAGGAATATGGCCGATCGGGTATATTATTGTCATGGCGGTTTGGCTATATAAAATTGCTGTTGAATCAGGAAAATTTGATGTATTGCGCGAAAGCATTGCCGGCATTTCACAGGACCAGCGTCTGCAGCTTTTATTGATTGGTTTCTGTTTTAATGCATTTCTTGAAGGGGCTGCAGGTTTCGGGGTCCCTATCGCAATTTGTGCCGTTCTATTAGTCTCTTTGGGGTTCAATGCGTTGCAAGCAGCCATGCTTTGTCTGGTTGCAAATGCTGCTTCAGGAGCGTTTGGAGCCATTGGAATTCCGGTTGCCATTACAGGAACGTTAAATTTGGAAGGCAACGTGACTTCCATGGATGTGTCCATGATGACAACTCTTACCCTACCTATTATTAATTTTACCATTCCATTTCTACTTATCTGGTTAGTTGACGGATTTAAAGGGGTTAAAGAAATATTGCCAGCCATATTGGTCGTATCAGGTACATATACAGCCACCCAGGCTCTCATTACCTTATTTTTAGGCCCGGAATTGGCTAATATCATTCCTTCTTTATTGACTATGGGAGTCTTGGCTTTATTCTTAAGGAAATGGAAGCCAAAGCATATCTTCTTATTAAACAATGAAGAAGTTAAGGTTAAAAAACATCCAGTTGGAGAGATCATCAAGGCCTGGTCCCCTTTTTACCTATTAAGTATTTTCGTCCTGCTTTGGAGCCTGCCGGCGTTCAAAAGTTTATTCATGGAGGGCGGAGCCCTGGATTTCACTAAATTGACATTCGGGATACCCGGCTCCACGCTGAGTTCAAGCATCGATTTAATCAGCGCCACAGGCACAGCGATATTATTGGCAGGATTAATAACCATTCTGACGACAAAATCTATAAGTTTTTCAAAAGGGTTCATGCTCTTTAAAAGAACGGTTTCCGAATTTTGGATCCCTATTTTGATGATATGTGCCATTCTCGGAATTGCTAAATTAATGACCTATGCAGGATTAACTAACGCATTGGGTGAAGCAGTGGCAACGACGGGAGATGTCTTCCCGCTATTATCACCAATATTAGGATGGATTGGCGTATTTATGACCGGGTCAGTCGTAAACAACAACACGTTGTTTGCTCCCATCCAGGCTACGGCGGCGAATATCATAGGGACGAATTCGTCTTTATTGGTTTCTGCTAACACTGCAGGGGGAGTCATGGCGAAACTCATTTCTCCCCAGTCTATCGCGATTGCAACAGCAGCTGTGGGAGAGACGGGAAACGAAGCCGCTTTAACAAAAATGACCTTAAAATACAGCATAAGCTTGTTAATCTTTGTCTGTATCTGGACGTTCCTATTATCGTTCCTATTTTGAAATGAGCTCAACTAATCCCCCATCCTCACTATGTTCGTTGAGTATGGGGGATTCCTGCATACAGAAATTCATACATAGATCCTTTTCAATTGATCGTCCACAAATTTTTATCTATGTTGTGTTTGACAACTTTTTATAAATAATTATCAGTTTGGGTCTAATATGACAAAAACTATTCTGTATTTTTCCTCTATTTATACATTATATCATCTCTTAGTGAAGCAACTTTGCTTAGAGCCGTATCTATATCTGCTTCATCTACTCCAAAATGGGCAAGAGAATCGTGAAGATGTTTTACAATAGCATCAAAATGGGCTGGCTGTATATTCATTCCTTCATGTGCTTTTGCCATAGATTTTCCTGAATACTGGTTGGGACCACCTAACGCAAAGCTGATAAATTTTGTTTGATGGCCAATTTGTTTTTTCATATCTGTATGTTCAAAAAAGGGATTAACCGTTTCATCTTTTAGAACCAGTCCATGATAAAAATAATCCACAACTTTTGCAATGGCTTCTTCTCCGCCTAATTTTTCATAAAGGGTTTGTTCCATAGGAATAGGAAATTCACCAGCGACAGCAAGTCATTTTTCAGACTTATATAAGCTGACTGACCAAAATAACGTTGGCTCTTAAAAAGTTTTATTAACCTATCATAGGAGGAATAGTATCAGCTCCATCTTTGATAACAATTGGTGGTGTATCATAAATATATGGCGGTACTGGAGAAAGTTTTGTTTTTTTCACAAATGGGATCAGATTTTTATCATATACTAACCTTTTTGTTAAAAGATATATTTTAAATATATCTTTAAAAAAGTGGTCACACTCTAGAGATGAAACGGTTGATTACATGCTGCATAACAATATTTTAGGACAAGTTCCTCTCCTCTGTGTAAACAGAATCTGTCTTTCCATTATGCTTTAGAACAATTTTTTATGTGCATTAACATATAAGATCACTCTCCGAGGCCTGTTGAGTTTCTAATTCACCTACCTGAAAGCGATACTCACTGTTTTAACATTTTGTGTACTGGTTTCTGCAAAAATGATAACTGATACAGTAAATGCTGACTATCCTTAACAATTAGCCGCCCTGAGGCGTTTTTTGAAAAATAACGATTCATTTTAAATACAGGTTAAAAATAATATTAAGAGCAGTTGTTTTCTTGTCTAGTCATTCATTCAACCCGGTTACGCCCTTTATATTTAGCTTGGTAAAGGGCTTTATCTGCTCCACAAATTAAATCAAGTGGAGTAAGTGTTGACGGATTGCCTCATGACTAATAACCCGATAGCCTAAAAGGGGTTCTAACGTACTGGCTGCTTTTCGATAGGAAGGTCCCTGAACAGCTAATTCAATAGCTACCTCCTCAATCAATGGGCTAAAAGAACCTGCATCCTCAAACTCTAAATAACGATCAAGGAGAAAAACATATTCCCCTGTCTCCCGGTCACGGTAATAATTACGATTTAATTCAATCTCTCCGAAGAGACTAGTTATATGATATTTTCTTTTATCAATGAGTCGATAGCGTTTTTTATCTCGTTCTTCTGCAATCTGTTGATCCATATCCTCCAAAATATTTTTCATAACGCTGGAGAAGGTATCTTGTAATTGCCTCCAAACCATTTGCTCAATTTCTTTTAAATTTGGATATTTTGTGATATTCTTTTCCATGAGGGATACTCCTTTCTCGGTAATGGTTGTTTTGGTTGACTATCATTCTACCAAGGAGTACCCTCTTTTTCATTATATCTGCTTTTTTCCTACCGCGCTTCCGCTTGCTTGCCCCTTCATTTAGTGAACTCACTACGTTCGTTCACTAAATGAAGGGGACAAAATTTATTTCCGCCCACAATAATTTTACTCATACGACTGACTTGTTAATAAAAATACAAACTTACTTTTGAAATTTATGTCACTTTTAATTTCACAAAAGAAAAAGCTGCCTATAAGACAGCTATACATAAACAACAATTTACTTATTCAAAATCAATTTATACATTTGAATAATAACTAAAGGTAATAATGATAAACCTAAAATTGTCCAATATTGGTTTGCTTGTAATGGAACAACTTCAAAAATTCCCATTACCCCTGGGGTAAAGATAACTAGTGCTAATAATAGGATGCCGACAATGACTGCTCCCCATACAAATTTATTTTTAAATATACCTGATTTAAAAATCGATTGATTCGTACGGCAATTAAAACTATGCAGTAAGCGAGATAAACAAAGGGTAGCAAAGGCCATTGTCATGGCAGTTAACCCTCCATCATCGACTTGTAGGCCGATTAAAAAGGCAGCTATAACACTAATGGAAATAATAACGCCACCGATAAGAACTTCTGTCATAAACCGTTTATTTAATAATGGTTCATTAATATTCCGTGGCTTTTGTTTCATCAAACTTGGATCCATCGGCTCTAATCCAATTCCGATTGCAGGTAAACTATCCGTTAATAAGTTAATAAACAATAGTTGTACTGGAGCAAAAGGAACGGGATAACCACCTAATGAAGCAAACAGCACAGTAATAATGGCCGCCGTATTCCCTGATAGTAAAAATTTAATTGCATTTTTTATATTAGCATAAATGCTTCGACCGTTAGAGATTGCTTTCACAATAGTAGAGAAGTTGTCATCCGTTAAAACCATGGCGGCCGCATCTTTAGCAACTTCAGTACCCGTTATCCCCATCGCAATTCCAATATCCGATTGTTTTAAGGCTGGTGCATCATTAACTCCATCCCCAGTCATGGCAACGAGGTGCCCTGTATCTTGCCAAGCCCTAACAATACGAATTTTATGTTCAGGTGAAACCCGGGCATAAACAGATATATTTTTCACACGCTTCCGTAACTCTTCATCACTCATTTTCTCTACTTCTGCACCTTCAACCGCTTCTCCGCCCTCAGATAAAATACCAATTTGTTTCGCAATAGCTGAAGCAGTCACTTTATGGTCTCCCGTAATCATAACCGGTGTAATACCTGCGGCCTTTGCTTTTTCTACCGCATCTTTCGACTCGGGTCTCGGTGGGTCCATCATCGCTAAAAGTCCTACAAAAATTAAATCATATTCATCATTAGGTGAGACATTTTGGTGGTCCGAAAGTACTTTATAACCAAGGGCTAATACACGAAGACCCCCTCTAGAAAATTCAAGATTGGCTTGTAAAATATTATTCCGATCCTCGTCGGTTAAATCTCGAATTCCATTTGATGTTGCCATTTTTACAACTCGACTAAGGAGTACATCAGGCGCCCCCTTCGTAATCATCCGTATTTCATTATTAATGTTATGTACTGTACTCATTAATTTACGATCAGAATCAAAAGGCACTTCCGCTATCCTCGGATATTGTTTCCGTATATCCAATTCATCATCTAACCCAATTTTTTCAGCTAAATTAACCATTGCAACTTCAGTTGGGTCACCTATTTCCTTCCCATCATCAGTAATCGCATCATTACATAAAATCGACATCGTAACAAATTTTTTTCCAAACTCGTTATTCACATTCCAAGTATGTTTATCAATAATTTGATTATTGACATATAGTTTTTGGATGACCATTTTATTTTGTGTCAATGTCCCTGTTTTGTCAGAACAAATGACTGACACACTCCCTAAACTTTCAACGGATTGAAGTTTACGAATAATCGCATTCTCTTTAGCAAGCTTTTGTGTTCCAAAGGCAAGAACAATCGTTACAATGGAACTTAAGGCTTCCGGTATTGCTGCAACAGCTAATGATACGGAAAACATAAAAGAATCAACTAATTCCCGTCCGCGAAACATATCGAGTGCAAAAATGACAATCGCAATGATAATAACTACGATGGCTAACTTTTTACCGAAATTATCGAGGCTCACTTGTAACGGTGTTTTCTTTTCCTTTGCACTACCTAATAATTTGGCAATTTTACCAATTTCTGTATTCATGCCAATCCCCGTTACAACCATCGTTCCCCGACCATAAGTAACAAAACTACCTGAAAAGGCCATGTTTGTTCGGTCCCCAATGCCGACTTCTTCCGGAATCGCTTCAACCGTCTTATTTACACTTTCTGATTCACCCGTTAATGAACTTTCATTAATTTGTAAACTAGCACTTTCAATGACTCGACCGTCCGCACTAACATAGTCCCCTGCTTCTAAAAATAATACATCCCCAACAAGAACTTCTTTTGAAGGGACTTCGACCTTTTTCCCATCACGCAAAACTTTCGCAGATGGGGATGATAAGGCTTTTAAACTATTTAAAGATTGTTCAGCTTTAACATGTTGAACTGTTCCTAATATCGCATTTAAAATTAACACAACTAATATGACAATTGAACTTTCAAATTCACCAATAAACGCAGAAACCATTGCAGCCACTAATAATATAATGACAAGAAAATCTTTAAATTGGTCAAAAAACACTTGGATTGTACTTTTTTTCTCTACTTCTTCCAATTCATTAAAGCCGTATTGTTGTCTTCTTTTTTCCACTTCTACATTCGTTAAACCTTGTTCTGTAATGCCTAATTCTTTTAATGTATCTTGAATGGACTTTTTATAAAAATGCGTCATCACTCATTCTCCTTTTCCGTTAACTTCCATAATTATATAGTTTTATCAATTGGAATTTTTATGTATAGAACTTCCTAAACTTATTTATCCAAAATTTAGAAAAACAAAAAAGCGTTATAATCAGGAAATATTTTCCTAATTATAACGCAACAATTAATGATATATAGGAGTAAACTTTTTAAATTTAT
>NZ_JAACYS010000100.1 GCF_009996845.1 Pallidibacillus pasinlerensis
ATTTAAAATCTCTACTATTCAATTCTTTCAAAACATCTAATATCTTCCCATGTAAATATTTTTTTATCATAAAACAATGAAATCCTTTAGGAGGTGTAAGTCTTACACACGTAAGACATTTAATTGGCGACAGTTAATATAGTTATATTTGTTATTCTTATTATTTTAACAGCATTTTTTGTAGCATCAGAGTTTGCTATTGTAAAGGTTCGATCATCGAAAATAGATCAACTAGTTCTTGAAGGTAAAAAGAGTGCTAACGCGGCTAAGGAAGTAGTCAGCCACCTAGATGAATATTTATCTGCATGCCAATTAGGGATCACTATTACCGCCCTTGGTATTGGTTGGGTTGGTGAATCAACATTCGAAGTGATTTTGTCACCAATATTAAACTTTTTCAATGTTAGCGAGTCGTTATCAAGCATTTTAATTATTGTTATTGCTTTTATTTTATCAACCTTTATCCATGTGGTTATTGGTGAACTTGCTCCGAAAACAATTGCAATTCAAAAAGCAGAAGTTGTGACACTTTTAACAGCAAAACCATTAATCTGGTTTTACCGTTTACTGTATCCATTTATTTGGTTATTAAACGGATCTGCCTGGTTATTAGTAAGGCTATTCGGTTTTAAACCTGTTTCAGAAAACGAGGAAGCCCATTCTGAAGAAGAATTGCGTCTATTATTATCAGAGAGTTATAAGAGTGGGGAAATAAATAAAACTGAGCTTAAATATGTAAACAATATTTTTGAATTTGATGAACGGATTGCAAAGGAAATCATGGTCCCGCGTCCAGAAATAATCGGTATTTCAATTGAAGATTCGTACGAAGATATTATTAATCTAATAAAAAATGAAAAGTATACACGTTATCCTGTATATAAGGGTGATAAAGATAATATTCAAGGTTATATTAATGCAAAAGAAATTTTAATTGCGGCGATAAAAGAAGAACAATTTGACATTACCGCCTTTATTAATCCGATTATTCAAGTAATGGAAAATATCCCTGTACAAGATTTACTTATGAAAATGCAAAAGGAACGGACACATATTGCGATCTTAATTGATGAGTATGGTGGTACGTCTGGTTTAGTTACGGTAGAAGATATATTAGAAGAAATTGTCGGTGAAATTCGTGACGAATTTGATGATGATGAAGTAGCTAAAATTAGGAAGATAGGCGAAGGTCATTATATTGTCGATGCGAAACTTTTAATTGAAGATGTGAACAATTTACTAAATACGAAAATATCAAATGATGACATTGATACCATCGGTGGATGGTTTATAACGAAAATTTTTGAGTTAGAAACAGATACTCAAGTAGAATACGATGGTTATATTTTCAAAGCTCAAAAAACAGATGGACATCATGTCCAATTTTTAGAAATTAAAAAAATATAACTTCTATAAAGTCAAGGTGGGACACGTCCGGAAATCCCACCTTGTTTTTTGTGAAATTTGGATTAATGGTAAAATCATCCGTTGTTTCTGTATACTTTAGTTTGGAGACAGGGGAAAATGGTAAGGCAAGGAACATTTAAAAAGAGTGTGTTCGATGTCAAAAATCGTTGGTGTGGAAATTGATTTTGTTGTGAAAGATAGTGTGGAAGCTTTGGAATTATACGAAAAAATATTTGATATTGAACGAGTTGAGGTTACAAACTTTGACCGTGGACAAAATGAAGCGATTTTTAACCTTTATGGTGTTCGATTCCATATGCTCGATGAAAACCCGGCATTTCATTTAATTGCTCCAAAAGAAGATGATCCAAAAACGATGTGGTTAAACATTGCGGTTCCGGATATTAATGCTACATATAACAAAGCTATGGAACTAGGTTGTAAAGAAGTACAACCAGTAACAGAAATGGCTGAGTTTGGGATTGCCAATGCAATATTCCAGGATCCTTTCGGCTATATTTGGATGCTACATCAAATTAACAAAGTCGTAAGCTTTGAAGAACGAGTAAAATATTTTGAAGAAAATATGGATAAAGATCAGAAGTAATTGTAATGAGACTGAATCGAAAATGGTTCAGTCTTTTTTAATATTTCTTGTGTTTGATTGTTTATAAGACAGGATTTTTCCCTAAATTCGCAGATGTTATCGTAAAAAATCATAAGTATGGTATTCGTGAGATTGAAATCAACGGTATCATTATTGACATCTGTCGTTTAGCACCGGTGGCCATAATGGGTGAGGATGACAGATATCGGACCATTCGCATTGAAACTAATGAAGAAATTGCTGGAGGATATGGAACTTTATTAGACGGTCCTCATCGTTTACAATCCAAAGATAGATTTAATCCATTAGTAAAAGAATTGGAACAAGCGTTAAGAGAGTTTGATTATAAATTACTAAACGCCGAAGAAATTAAGTGTCCTTTACCTTTCAAGTCAGAAATACGTACAATCTATCGCGATCCAGGTGAATATTTAGTGATGGATGCGATTTTTTATTGGGAGGATTAGGAATTTTGATATATGCAGAAGAACAAATTATACTTAGATTATCTGAACTAGTCAATAACGGAGGATTAATAACATGACGAACAAAAAAGAACTATCTGCTAAACAAAAGGTAGAAATAATAAGTATTTTAAAAGATCGCTTTGAGAAAAACATGCACCGTCATGATGGTATAGGCTGGGAGGAAGTTCAGGAGAAGCTAGAAACAAATCCTGAAAAACTTTGGTCACTATATGAAATGGAACGAACGGAAGGGGAACCAGATGTAATTGGGGTTGATGAACAAACGAAAGAATACATCTTCTGTGACTGTTCTAAGGAAAGTCCAAAGGGACGTAGAAGCGTTTGCTATGATCGTGAAGCGTTAGAATCTCGGAAAAAACATAAGCCGGAAACTAGTGCAATGGATATGGCAAATGAGATGGGAATTGAAATCTTGACAGAAGAACAATATCGAAAACTACAAAACTTTGGACCTTTTGATCAAAAAACATCGAGTTGGATTAAAACTCCAGACGATATTCGTAAACTAGGCGGTGCGCTTTTCTGTGATTTCCGTTATGGTCATGTATTTGTATATCATAATGGAGCTGATTCATACTATAGTTCAAGAGGATTTCGCGGCATACTTAGAGTTTAAGTGTGGTAATCAATACCGTTTTTTAAAAGGCTTTTGATAGATTGGAGGCGAACTTCAGTCTAACACAAGTTTTTTTAGCTAAATGCATTCATTTGACAATTTTTTTATAAAAAGTAAAATGTAATATGTAGCTCTTTACTATAAGAGTGGGTGGGTGAGGGATAAGAATTCGAAGGAAATAAAATGAAAAGAGATTTGTTTCAATTAAAGGAACATAATACAACTGTTAGACAGGAATTAACAGCTGGACTAACAGGCTTTTTAACGATTGTTTATATTATTGCTGTAAATGCGATAATATTATCTGAAGCTGGAATGCCTTTAGAAGGTGCGATGTTAGGTACCATCTTAACTTCTTTTTTTGGTTGTTTAGTGATGGGATTATGGGCTAATGCGCCGATTCTTGTTGTCCCAGGTATGGGAATTAATGCGATGTTTACTTATACACTCGTGCAATCGATGGGCCTTTCATGGCAGGATGCCCTTGGTGTAACAGTAATAGCGGGATTTATCTTTACAATCATTTCTTTTACTAGGTTAACGAAAGTAATTAATGATGCAATACCTGGCACATTAAAAGAAGCGATTACAATCGGGATTGGCTTATTTTTAATTTTAATAGGTTTGGAAAACGGTCAATTAATTGAACGTGGAGACCAGTCGATTGTTGCGTTAGGGGATATTAACAAACCAGAAGTTTTAGCGACAATATTAACATTAGTATTTGCCTTAATACTGTTCATTCGTAATGTCAAAGGTCACTTTTTATGGACGATTCTTTTCGGTGCGGGAATTGCTTATTTGTTCGGTATTTTACCTTCAGGTGCAAATAGTACCTTATCGTTCGAAAGTTATCGTGAAGTATTTGCCTCATTTTCTTTAGAAAATTGGGTAACATTGCCGTTTTTAATAGCTATATTTTCAATTACGATGGTTGTTGTATTTGAAAATTTAGGTTTAGTAGATGGGTTTGTTAAGTTTGCGAAACGTCCTGAAAAGTTCAAAAAGGCATTTCAAGCAACAGGAATATCGGTTTTTCTTTCCGGTATTTTTGGTTCCAGTCCAACAGTGGCAACAGCTGAAACGACAGCAGCTATAACGGCAGGCGGTCGGACAGGACTAACAACAATCACGTCAGGATTATTATTTTTAGTTGTTATTCTATTTATTCCATATGTAAATATGATACCTGCTAATGCAATTGCACCAGTGTTAATTATTGTTGGTGGATTGATGGTACAAAATATAAGAAATTTAGATTTCCGTGATTTAACGGAAGCTTTTCCAGCAATCTTTATTATAACGATGATTCCTTTCACGTACAGTATTGCTGATGGGATTGCCATTGGATTCATAATGTATGTCGTTTTAAGATTAGCTACTGGAAAAGTGAAGAAAGTTTCTCTGCCTTTATTTATTATCGCTAGTTTGTTTTTATTGAATTATATTGTTCAATTTATCAGTTAATGAATCTATCAAAAAATATTAAAAGGTTCTTCCTATTTACGATGGGAAGAACCTTTTTAATATCTAGTAAACATATAAAATGCAGAAATTACCTTTTGTATGATATAAATGAATAAAGGGGTTCGGAAAAAATTTATGTAAGGAGATTGACCGATGGGAGAATTATATTTTACGCCATTAAAGGATGAGTTAGAGGATTTAGTGAATTTTTTCATAGAGAATACTTGGGAGTTTCACAGTGATCCCCATCCATCAAAGTATAAAGTTATTCAATCATTTCATAATGGTTGGTATCAAGATGGGCGAGAAACGTTTTGGATTAATAAAGATGATAAAAAGATTGGCTTAATAATTATCGATGATATTAATGACACGATTCCATTATTCGATGTTCGTCTTGCCACAGAATGGCGCGGCAAAGGATATGGAACGCAAGCAGTGAACTGGATAAAGGACTATATTTTTAATTTACCTGATAAAAAGATACGCATTGAAGCTTATACACGCTATGATAATATACCGATGCGAAAAGCATTGACAAAGTGCGGTTTTGTTAAAGAAGGTTATTTACGTGATGCGTGGGAAAATGATGACGGTACGATTATGGATACGTTAATTTATGCAATTACCCGTTCAGATTGGGAATATGGAACAGTAACTCCAATAAAGTTAGATGAAGAACCATATTAAAATTAGAAAAATATTTGGATTTAGAAAAGAATTGGGAGGTTTTATTAATCTCCCAATTCTTTTTTTTGTTATAAAAAGGTTTAGGCAAGAAAAAAATTGGAACAATATTAATGTCCTTAATCTTATAGAGTAATTGTTTGGAATTAGGTTGTATTAGGCTACTTTATTGTGAGTTACTCCCAAAAATTAGCTTTTAATTAGAAATGTAGTATGTTAATTCAAAAATTCATATTTCATCCTATATTTTGAATCATTATATTTGAATTTTAATTTTATTTCGACTACAATTATCTCGAAACAGAGAAAAAAAGGGATGGTTTTAAATGACAAAAGTAGGGGTTATTGTCGGAAGTTTACGTAAAAACTCATTTTCAAGTCAAGTAGCTAAAAATGCAGTTGAATTACTGCCAGAAGGGTATGAGGCAGAAATTGTAGAAATTGGCCACCTGCCATTCTTTAATCAAGATTGGGAAGGTGACTTAGGAACACCTGCAGAAGTTACTGAGTTTAGAAATAAAATTAAAGAACTTGATGCTGTTTTATTCGTAACACCTGAATATAATCGTTCAATTCCGGCAGTATTAAAAAATGCCTTAGATGTAGGTTCTCGTCCATATGGTGAAAGTGTTTGGAACGGAAAACCAGCAGCAATCATTTCGCAATCACCTGGAACAATAGCTGGATTTGGTGCAAACCATCATTTACGTCAAGTACTTGCTTTCCTAAACATGCCTGTTGTTCAACAACCAGAAGCATATATTGGATCTGTTCATGAGTTATTAGACGAAAATGGAAAGTTAAAAGACGATACTCGTAATTTCTTACAATCTTTTATTGATGCTTTCGTGGATTTAATTAAAAAACATACTCAATAATAATAAAAGATAATTTATATAAAAAGCTTTGCAAATTCCCATATGATTTGCAAAGCTTTTTGTTAATGTATTACGCTCTGGAAAACCCTTTCATTCTATTATACTTATATAGTAAAATGTTATTAAATATAGACTTTGTGTATGTTATTCATGAACAAGGAGGAGAAACAACATGCAAATTACAGATGCCGCAAGAGATTTGATTCAAAATTTTTTAAAACAAAAAAATGCGGAAGGACTTCGTTTATATTATTTAGGTGGATGCGGTGGTCCGCAGTATGGTTTTACAACTGATGAACCAGAAGCAGATGATAAGGTAGAAATTATAAACGGTATTAAAGTTGCATTTGATCCTGAAGTTGGCGATACAGGAGATTTCACATTAGATATAGTACAAGATGAAGATGGTACAGGTTTAGTACTTTTAGGTGTGCCTGAAACTGATGCGAGTGGTGGATGTGGTGAAGGATGTGCTTGTCGCCAATAATAATGATAATTTAATCAAAAGTACCCAAGTAACGTATAGTATATGCGGTTTCTTGGGTTTTTTAATTAAACGTTCGTTTGAAGAAATTCAATATATTTTTCTCAATCAAACGTTTGATCAGAAATATAAAAAATAAAAAATTAACAATCGAACGTTTGATTAAATAGAGAAAAAGTTAAACGAACGTTTGATTGAAGACTGAATTTGAGCTAAAGTTGACTTTTTTGCTTTATTGTTACATGATTAGTAAAATCGAAATAAGTACAAGAGATTATTTTCACAAATATATATAACTAAATACTTCATATATAGGATTAAAAAGAGTCACCCTGATTATAGGGGATAAAAAGAATTGGGGGAACACTAATTGAAAATTGTTGGGATTTCAGGTTCCATTGTTGGGTCAAAAACAAAGATTGCGGTGGAACATAGTTTAAATCTAATTCGAGATAAATATCCAGAGATTGAAACGGTGTTACTTAATTTAGGTGATTTAAATATAGTTTTTAGTGATGGAAGAGATTACCGTGACTATGAGGGCGATACTAAATATTTAACAGAACAAATTATGAGTGCAGATGCACTGATTATTGGTACGCCGACATTTCAAGCCTCGATTCCAGGTACATTAAAAAATGTATTTGATCTTTTACCTGTGGAAGGTTTGTTAGATAAAGCTGTTGGTATTATTGCAACAGCAGGATCATCAAAGCACTTTTTAATGGTTGAACAGCAATTAAAACCAATATTAGCGTATATGAAAGCATCAATTGTACAAAAATATGTATTTATTGAAGAAAAAGATTATCATCTGAAGAAAATTGTTAATGATGATGTT
>NZ_JAACYS010000101.1 GCF_009996845.1 Pallidibacillus pasinlerensis
ATAAAGTTATGTTTTGTCCACTTCTTTTATAAATGATCATTATGCGTTTTGATTTATCTTGAAGTTTCTTTAGCTTAAGTTTAAAAATACCTGTTTCAAATCCATCATTTAAAAAGTTAACAAACTCTTTCTCATTCGCTACAATAATTGCCATTCAAATTTTCCTTTCTTTACTATTTTTATAACTTACATGATTATATGGACATTTTGAATCACAAATTGCATTTTATTATTTTTTTCAAAAAACCACCATTGAAAAATATTCATAGTATTGTATATTGTTAAAACAATCATTCTATAAGTTTATTTAGTACAAAGTGAATTATTTATTCTTTTTTTCAATTAGTGTCTAAGTTACACATATCATAGATTTTAAAATATAATCACCTTCAAATGACAATAAGAAAAACCCTTGAATACCAAGGGTTCCGTTTATGGAGCATACCGGGCTCGAACCGGTGACCTCTACACTGCCAGTGTAGCGCACTCCCAACTGTGCTAATGCCCCACATTACTATATTTACTTGAACTGACATGTTTATTATAAGTCAACAAGAAAAAATTTGCAATAGTTATACATTAATCGTCACCTTTCGCAAATCCCTCTATGGCAGTATCTCGTCCCAAATTGTTTTCCTTTACATTCTTAAAGAAACAGTGTAAAGTTACTTAATGTATATTCAAATATTTGAATATAATAATATTCGAAGAAAGGTTGGTTTATGAAAAACGAATGGTTCTTTACAGGGAGATATAAGGACTACTCATTTGACAACTTTAGAAAAGATCTCGTTTCAGGGCTGATTGTTGGTGTTATTGCTATTCCACTTGGGATGGCCTTTGCCATAGCCTCAGGAGTAAAGCCGGAATATGGTATTTATACAACAATCATCGCTGGAATTCTTATCTCGCTTTGTGGAGGATCAAAATATCAAATCGGTGGTCCAACAGGGGCCTTTATCCCAATACTTTTCGGGATTGTTGCAACCTATGGTTATAGTAATCTATTAATAGCTGGATTTTTAGCAGGTATTATCCTTTTCCTTCTGGAAATTTTTAAATTAGGAAATTTAATAAAATATATTCCAAGACCTGTTACAATCGGATTTACGACAGGTATTGCTGTGACTATTTTTGTCGGACAAATTGCCAACTTTCTCGGATTATCTGGAGTGGAAAGTAAAGAATATTTTCATGAAAATTTAATAGAAATCTTTAGTCATATTCAAACAATAAACTTTTATAGTATTTTTACAGCGATTATTAGCTTAGTAATTATTATTCTTACGCCAAAAATCGCACCAAAAGTTCCTGGTCCATTAATTGGTCTCATTATCTCTACTGTTATTGCGGCTATTTTTTATCCAAGTCAAGTTGCTACTATTGGAACCACATATGGGGACATTCCAAATACATTACCTCAATTTTCCTTCCCTGAAATTACTTGGGAAAAAATCGTCATGTTACTACAGCCAGCTTTCGTTATTGCACTATTAGGGGGAATGGAATCCTTACTTTCTGCTGTCGTAGCAGATGGAATGACAAATAGTAAACATAATAGTAATCGTGAGCTAGTTGGTCAAGGAATTGCAAACATGGTTACGCCGCTTTTCGGGGGAATTCCAGCAACAGGGGCAATCGCAAGAACAGCAACGAATATTAAAACGGGTGCCGTATCACCAATGTCTGGTATTATTCATGGTATTGTAGTTTTATTAGTATTACTTTTATTTGCACCGCTTGCATCCAATATTCCATTAGCAAGTTTAGCACCAATATTAATGGTTGTTGCTTGGAATATGAGTGCAACAAAAGTTTTCCTTCATGTTTTAAAAACTAAAACTGGCGATTCACTAGTTTTATTGGTAACCTTTTTATTAACAGTGTTTATTAACTTAACGGTTGCTGTCCAATTTGGGTTACTATTAGCATTCGTTCTCTTTGTAAAGCGAATGGGCGAAAATGTAATCACTGCAAAAGCATTACCTAACCATGAGCATAAAAACAAAAAAATGGATACAAGTGTTGTTACTGATTCACGTGACTGTCCACAAATTAGTATTTATAACGTAGAAGGTCCTTTATTCTTTGCGGCTGCCCAACATTTTACCCAATCAATTATGAACACAATTAATTACAAGCCGAAAGTTTTACTATTGCGTATGGGAAATGTTCCTTATATGGATACAACTGGTGAAGAACGGTTAGCAAATATCGTTCAAGATTTTTCAAAACATGGAATTGTACTCATTTCCGGTATTCAAAGTCAACCGAAAAACTTAATGAAAAAGACAGGATTATACGATTTAATTGGCGAAGAATGTTTCTTTGAACATACTGGTGAAGCAATCAATTATGCGTTAACTCGGTTAGATGTAAATAAATGTTTAGGTTGTAAACATTTTGCTTTTAATGAGTGTAAAAAACTTTCTAAAGGTGAAATTGGCGAATTACAAATCGCAAAACATGAGGCTGCATTTGCTAAAATGGGAAAATAAAGTAAATCAAATGTAGTTGGGATTCTAATATTACGAGGTGGTACCATTGTACGATGAAATTCATAAATTTAAAGCAGACTTTTTTAAGGCGTTAGCACATCCTTTACGTATTCAAATTTTGGAACAATTGGCTACAGGAGATAAAAGTGTTAACGAGATTCAAAGTTTAATTGGTAGTGAAGGTTCAGCTGTTTCCCAACAGTTAACAGTGCTACGAGCAAAAAATATTGTCGTTGGTACAAAGGTGGGCAACCGGGTTATTTACTCCTTACGTGATCCTATGATTGTCAAATTGCTCGATATTGCTAAACAAATTTTTAACAATCATTTAGCAAAAACAGTGAATTTATTAGACCAAATGAAAAAGGAAAATAAATAAGGGGCTGCTTAATGCAGCCCTATTTTGGTCGATAATTTAAAAAGTTTTGATACGCGAAACCCTTTACTTCATCTTCTTTATAATACTTCAACAGTCTTAATATTAGGTTTTGTGTCATTGCTGCATTTTCAAGATTTTTTACCTTTGCATCGATTCCATCAAAGTCTGAACCTAAACCAATTTTGTTAACTCCGCCTAATTCACAAAAATGCTCAATATGTTTCACTAAATCATCAATAGAAGCTTTCCCATTTTCTTTAATAAAAGGTGGATTATATACGACATGAATATGACCGCCTTTTTCAAACATTGCCTTTGCTTGTTCATCAGATAAGTTTCGATTATGATCACATAATGCCTTCGCATTGGAATGACTTGCAATCGGAAAATCTGCCAACTCCATTACGTCCCAGAAGCCCCGTTCCGATAAATGCGAAACATCAGTAAGCACTTGATTCTCATTGTTTAACCTTACTACTTCTTTGCCAAAACTCGTCAGCCCCCCACCACGAGGCTCTCCTGCTCCATCAGCAGCTAAATTTGCATTATTCCACGTAAGGCCTACTGACATTACACCAAGTTGAAAAAGGGTACGAAGTTTTGATAAATCATTCCCGATTGCATCAACACCTTCTAGGGTTAAAAATGCTCCAACTTCTCCATCCTTTAAATTATCAAAATCAGACCATTTTTTAATATGTTTCATTTCTGGATTTTTCGCTAACACTTCTTCATAAAAATAGTCAATTTGTTCTAAAGCAGCTTGAAACTTTTGGTCCGATTTTATATCCGGTTCTAAAAAAATAGCAAAAGCTTGAACCTTCACTTTTCCTTGTTGTAAACGTTCCAAATTTGTATCTAACACTTTTGAATTACGATATGTTAATTTTCCTTTATTTTCGGCTAATTTCCATAATGCATCGCAATGCAAGTCAATTACATGCATCATTGTCCACCTCTTAAAGTATCCATACGTCCTAAAATATCGTATGCAATCTTAAAATTTTAGTTAAATCTTATAAGAGTTTGTTTTTAAAGTCAAAGCGTTTGTATAGTTTAATATGAGCATCTTATGTATAAAAGTCACAATTGATTTATTAGTTAATTATTGGGCTGGCTTGTAGGTAAATCCTTTCTAATCAAAATATCAGGATGTTTTAGAGCACATTTTTACGTCCATACTGTTTATATCCTATTTATTTAATGAGGGATGCACATGCAATTTGTTTATCGTAAATTTCTTCGACTCCCCTATGTAATTCGACTATTTTTCGTTGTAATGTTAGTCATCATTTTTTTTGGAACTATTATTCATTTTATTGAGCCAGACCGATTCCCAACTATTTTTGATGGTATTTGGTGGGCGATTATTACCACATCCACCATCGGATATGGAGATTACGTACCAGGTACAATTAAAGGGAGAATCATTGCTATTATCCTCATTTTCTTTGGTGCTGGTATCGTTGCTGCCTATTTTGTAGCACTTGCCTCTTCGACAATAAAAAAGCAAAATTCGTTAGGAAAGGGGATTATCCACGTGACTTGGAAGGATCATATTATCATTGTCGGTTGGAATGAGCGGACGAAGGAAATTATTAACTGTTTAAAAGATATCCATTCAGAACAACCGATTGTACTAATTGATTCTAATTTAAAGGAAAGTCCCTTTACAAAGGAAAAAAGTTTTATATATGTAAAAGGAAACGCTTCAAATGATGAGGTTTTACTTAGAGCAAATATAAAAGAAGCTTCGTTAATCCTCGTAACCTCTGATCCAAGTCGGACAGAATTAAATGCAGACATGAATACCATTTTGTTTGTTGTTGCGATTAAAGGAGTAGCCCCTAATATTTTTTGTATAGCCGAAATTTTAACATCTGAACAAATTGTTAATGCAAAACGAGCCGGAGCGGATGGGATTATTAAATCAAATAAATTAATTAGTTCCGTTATGCAACACTCTTTATTTTCTCCAGGCATTTCAAATGCAATATTAGATTTAGTCGATTTACATAATGGTGCTCGCTTTCAATTAGTAAAAGAGCATTCCTTTGCTGGTCACACCTTCGCATCAGTTAGTCAAATTCTTTTAGAAGAACAAAAAATATTACTTGGTTTAAAACGGGACGAACAAACAAAAATTATTCCACCGAAAGAAACGATATTACATAACGCGGATGAATTGTTGATTATTTCACGGGAATAAAATACTCCTGTCTGGACCATATCAGTGCTGATGGTTAATTACCTTAACAATTTGTACAACCTGAATGAAGGACATTTCTGATTAGTATCCTTCTCATTTTGTCCTTCATAACCTTTATGAAAGACACTTCTCATTTGTTTCCTTCTCATTTTGTCCTTCATAGCCTTTATGAAAGACACTTCTGACTAATTTCCTTAACGATTTGTCCTTCATAACCTTTATGAAAGACACTTCTCATTTGTTTCCTTCTGATTTTGTCCTTCATAACCTTTATGAAAGACACTTCTTATTAATTTCCTTCTCATTTTGTCCTTCATAGCCTTTATGAAAGACACTTCTCATTTGTTTCCTTCTGATTTTGTCCTTCATAACCTTTATGAAAGACACTTCTTATTAATTTCCTTCTCATTTTGTCCTTCATAGCCTTTATGAAAGACACTTCTTATTAATTTCCTTAACGATTTGTCCTTCATAGCCTTTATGAAAGACACTTCTCATTTGTTTCCTTCTCATTTTGTCCTTCATAGCCTTTATGAAAGACACTTCTCATTTGTTTCCTTCTGATTTTGTCCTTCATAACCTTTATGAAAGACACTTCTTATTACTTTCCTTAACGATTTGTCCTTCATAACCTTTATGAAAGACACTTCTTATTAATTTCCTTCTCATTTTGTCCTTCATAAACTTTATGAAAGACACTTCTGACTAATTTCCTTAACGATTTGTCCTTCATAGCCTTTATGAAAGACACTTCTAACTAATTTTCTTCTCGATTTGTCCATCATCCTTTAAATGAAAGACATTACTTCCATATTACTTGCTTATATTGTCCCTCATACTCACTATTCGCTCAGATAAAAAAACGGCGAGCCACTGAAGACCCGCCATTCCCATCTCACTATTAAGATTACAATCTTTTCTCTAGTTCAGCTTTTTTATCTTCAAATCCTGGTTTACCAAGTAACGCAAACATGTTCACTTTGTACGCTTCAACACCTGGTTGGTCAAATGGGTTCACACCAAGTAAGTAGCCGCTCATCGCACATGCTTTTTCAAAGAAGTATACTAAATAGCCGAATGTATAAGCATCCATAGATGGAATTGTTACGATTAAGTTTGGTACATCGCCGTCTGTATGCGCTAATACGGTACCTTCGAATGCTTTCGTATTCACAAAATCAACTGTTTTACCAGCTAAATAGTTTAAGCCGTCTAAATCTACTTTTTCTTTTTCAATTGTAATATCGTGACGAGGCTTGTCTACTTTAATAACGGTTTCGAACAAGTCACGGCGACCTTCTTGCACATACTGACCTAAAGAGTGAAGATCAGTAGAGAAGTTTGCAGATGCTGGGAAAATACCTTTTTGATCTTTTCCTTCACTTTCGCCAAATAATTGTTTCCACCATTCAGCAAAGTATTGCAAACCTGGCTCATAGTTAATAAGCATTTCAATTGTTTTACCTTTGTTATATAAAACGTTACGAATAGCCGCATATTGGTAAGCAAGGTTTTCTTCTAAATTAGGACTAGAGAAATCTTCACGAGCTTTTGCAGCTCCTGCCATCATGTCCTCAATACTTACACCACTAACTGCAATTGGTAACAGTCCAACAGCAGTTAACACAGAATAACGGCCACCAATATCATCAGGGACAACAAATGTTTCATAACCTTCTTCTGTTGCTAATGTTTTTAATGCACCTTTTTGTTTATCTGTTGTAACAAAGATACGTTCTTTTGCTTCTTCTTTTCCGTATTTCTCTAAAAGTAATTTACGGAAAATACGGAATGCAAGAGCTGGTTCCGTAGTTGTTCCTGATTTTGAAATGACATTAATCGCAAAATCTCTGCCATCTAATAAATCAATTACATCAGAAATATATGTAGAACTAATGTTATTACCAACAAAAATAACTTGTGGTGTATTGCGTTTTTCTTTTGGTAAAACATTATAAAAACTATGATTTAACATTTCAATTGCTGCACGGGCACCAAGATAAGAGCCTCCAATTCCGATTACTAGTAATACATCGGAGTTATTTTTAATTTTTTCTGCAGCTTTTAAAATGCGTGCGAATTCTTCTTTATCGTAGTTTACAGGTAAGTCAATCCAACCTAAAAAATCACTACCTGCTCCAGTTCCCTCATGTAAAGCATTGTGTGAAACTTCTACATGACTTTGCATTTGTTGAAGCTCATGTTTTCCAAAAAATGACAAAGCCTTAGAATAATCAAATTGAATATGAGTCATAATAAACCTCCATTAATTTATTATATTGTTTACTTTATCTCAATAAAGTAAAATTGGCAAGGGATGGTAGTATA
>NZ_JAACYS010000102.1 GCF_009996845.1 Pallidibacillus pasinlerensis
TTTAAAAAAGGCAAAATTCTTACCAAGAGAGTATCCTAAGAGTTTGAATCCGTTTTCAAATTTAAGGTGTGAAAAAAACTGCCTATAAATACTTGACTCAAACGTACTATTAATTCAAATAGTTTTTTTAAAAGGGAAGTGTTATAATACTCTAAGTGTTATAAATGAACATTTAACGGTATTTTTTTCTAAAAAAATTTAAAAGAAAATAATAAAAATGATTATTAAAACACATGAATATAATAAGTATTTTATTGAACGTTTTTTTACGAAACTTTGGTTAGGCAATCACCTAAATCAAACATGAATACATATACTATTTACATATATAGTGACTTTGTTGGAGGTTCTAACATGACAGTTTATTATTTTGTAGGAATTAAAGGATCTGGTATGAGTGCATTGGCACTAATCCTCCATAATATGGGGTTAAAGGTAAGCGGATCTGATGTTGAAACCTATTATTTTACACAAGAAGCATTAGAAAAAGCGGGGATACCGATTTATCCTTTTAATAAAGACAATATACAACCTGGAATGACAGTTATTGCTGGAAATGCTTTTCCTGATACTCATGAAGAAATACAACGAGCATTAGAATTAGGACTTCCAGTCATTCGTTATCACCGTTTCCTTGGTGATTTTAGTCAAAAGTTTACAAGTATTGCTGTTACTGGTGCCCACGGAAAAACATCTACAACTGGTTTACTATCCCACGTTATGGAATTGGCTAAACCGACATCATATTTAATTGGTGATGGTACAGGAATGGGAACACCAGATGCTGAATACTTTGTATTTGAAGCATGTGAATATCGTAGACATTTCCTTGCATATCATCCAGATTATTGTATTATGACAAATATTGATTTTGATCATCCAGATTATTATGCCAATGTAGACGATGTATTTTCTGCTTTCCAAGAAATGGCTTGGCAAGTGAAAAAAGGCATTATTGCACATGGTGATGATGAACATTTACAAAAAATTCAAGCTAAAGTACCGGTCATTTTTTATGGTATTGATGAAGGCAATGATTTTCAAGCGCGTAATATTGAGCGAACTGATCGTGGTACGAAATTTGATGTGTTTGTAAGAAATACTTTCTATTCATCATTTTTCATTCCTACCTTTGGTGAACATAACGTACTAAATGCGTTAGCTGTTATAACAATTTGTCATTATGAAAATATTGACTTAAATGTTTTAAAAGAAGGATTGGAAACTTTCCACGGTGTGAAACGCCGTTTTACTGAAAAGAAGGTTGGCTCACAAGTTTTAGTTGATGATTATGCACATCATCCAACAGAAATAAAAGCAACAATTGATTCGGCGCGACAAAAATATCCAGATAAAGAAATCATCGCTGTGTTCCAACCGCATACATTTACAAGAACACAAACTTTTTTAGATGACTTTGCTGATAGTTTGAAATTAGCGGATCACGTGTTTTTATGTGAAATCTTCGGTTCAGCAAGAGAAAATCATGGAAACTTGTCAATTGAAGATTTACAAGAAAAAATACCGGAGGCAAAAGTCATTCATGAAGATAGTGTTTCTGACCTAGCTAAATTTGATAATAGTGTAATTTTATTTATGGGTGCCGGTGACGTTCATAAATATCAGGATGCTTATGAAAGTTATTTAAATGAAGGTGTGAAGTAATATATTCTAGCTAGTTGTGGTGCAGCTAGTTCGGGTTGCAAAGGCAAGTGGAAATGAAAATTTTCTGCTTGCTTTTTTAACATTTGGGCTTGCTTCTTACAAGTCTGAAACGGTAATGCTACAATCGCTGACGAAGTGGCAGAAGATTTAGGTTGAAATGTCCTTGAGAAAGTGTCTCGTTGACAAAAAGGAAGTTGAATTGGGTTAAAATGTCACCGAGAAGACGTCTCGATGACAAAAAGAAAGTTGAATTGGGTTAAAATGTCACCGAGAAAACGTCTCGATGACAAAAAGAAAGTAGATTCGAGTTAAAATGTCACTGAGAGGGCATCTCGATGACAAAAAGGAAGTAGATTCGAGTTGAAATGTCACCGAGAAGACGTCTCGATGACAAAAAGGAAGTTGAATTGGGTTAAAATGTCACTGAGAAGGCGTCTCGATGACAAAAAGGAAGTAGATTCGAGTTAAAATGTCACCGAGAAGACGTCTCGATGACAAAAAGAAAGTTGAATTGGGTTAAAATGTCACTGAGAAGGCATCTCGATGACAAAAAGGAAGTAGATTCGAGTTGAAATGTCACCGAGAAGACGTCTCGATGACAAAAAGAAAGTAGAATTGGGTTAAAATGTCACTGAGAAGGCATATCGATGACAAAAAGGAAGTAGATTCGAGTTGAAATGTCACCGAGAAGACGTCTCGATGACAAAAAGGAAGTAGATTCGAGTTGAAATGTCACCGAGAAGACGTCTCGATGACAAAAAGGAAGTAGATTTGAGTTAAAATGTCACTGAGAAGACGTCTCGATGACAAAAAGAAAGTAGATTCGAGTTAAAATGTCACTGAGAGGGCATCTCGATGACAAAAAGGAAGTAGATTCGAGTTGAAATGTCACCGAGAAGACGTCTCGATGACAAAAAGAAAGTAGATTCGAGTTAAAATGTCACTGAGAAGGCATATCGATGACAAAAAGGAAGTTGAATTGGGTTAAAATGTCACCGAGAAGACGTCTCGATGACAAAAAGGAAGTAGATTCGAGTTAAAATGTCACCGAGAAGACGTCTCGATGACAAAAAGAAAGTTGAATTGGGTTAAAATGTCACTGAGAAGACGTCTCGATGACAAAAAGGAAGTAGATTCGAGTTGAAATGTCACCGAGAAGACGTCTCATGGACAATATGCAAGTAGAAGTAGCTCTAAATGTCATCGAGAAATCGCATAATAATATAAAAATCAGGACTACCTCTTTTAGAAGTAGCCCTATATTTTTTAACAATCTTACTTCAAATTCTCCGGATTCAACGCTTCTAACTCTGGTAAAACGAATCGTCCATCTTTGCGCACTAACACATCATCAAAGTACATCTCGCCGCCGCCGAATTCAGGTCTTTGAATCAATACTAAGTCCCAATGTATGTTAGAATGGTTTCCGTTATAAGCATTGTCGTAGCACTGTCCAGGTGTAAAGTGGATACTACCTGTAATTTTTTCATCAAATAAAATTTCTTGCATTGGTGTTAAAATGTATGGGTTCACACCGATGGCAAACTCTCCGACATAACGGGCTCCTTCATCGGTATCAAACACCTGATTAATCCTTTCCGTATCATTCGCTACAGCATCGACAATTTTTCCATCTTTAAATGTTAGTTTCACGTTTTCGAACGTAAACCCTTGATAGACGGATTGTGTATTGTACGTAATCACACCATTTACTGAATCGTGAACTGGTGCAGTGTACACTTCTCCATCAGGAATGTTAGCGTGGCCTGCACATTTAATTGCAGGGATATCTTTAATTGAAAATGTTAAGTCTGTTCCAGGTGATACAATCCGAACTTTGTCAGTCCGATTCATTAAGTCAACGAGTGGGTCCATTGCTTTCGACATTTTTTCATAATCTAAATTACATACGTTAAAATAAAAATCTTCAAAGGCTTCCGTACTCATTCCAGCCCGTTGCGCCATTGCAGATGTCGGGTAACGTAAAACCGTCCATTTCGTCTTCGGAACACGAATTTCTGTATGTACTTTTTGACCAATTGTTTTTCCTTCAATTTGCATCTTATCAGCGGGAACATCGGAAAATTCACTCGTATTATCAATGGAACGAAGTCCGATGTAAGCATCCATCTCTGCCATTAGCTTTGCTTCCACATCTGCCATTAATTCATATTGTTCTTCACTCGCTCCCATTAACAAACTTCTAGAAACTCGATTATCTTTTAGTAGAACAAATGGGTATCCTCCTGCTGCATAAGCTTCTTTCACTAATGATGTAACAAATTCCGTTTGGATCCCAAAGTTTTCAATTAAAACTTTTTCACCCTTTTGTAAATTCACTGAGTAATTAATTAAGTTATACGCTAGCTTTTCTAAGCGTGCATCTCTCATGAAGATTCCTCCTATTTCTTTTTCTTAACTTATTCTACTAAAATATGGTAATAAATTATACTTAGCTAAAATGAATTGCATCATTGAAAAAATCAATTGTTTACGTTAACATTTCAATACGAACTAGTAAGTTTAAATTTGAAACTAGCATAGACGATCTATTTTTAAATATAAATAAAAATTTCTATAATTTTCTAATTTAACTGGAATCTAATGATGAAAAATGTTTTAATAGAGTTAAGAACATTGAAATTTTTTCGGAATTGAAAGGAGCTCACTAGATGGAAGCTATTTTATACATAAGTGTAAGTGCAATTGCGATTGCATTTGTTATATTAGTCATTTATATCATATCTACTTTAAAAACGATTTCAAAAACATTAGAACGGGCATCAAATACTGTTGACGACTTAGAAGGACAAATTAAAGGAGTATCGAAAGAAGCGGAAGCACTATTGAAAAAAACGAATATTTTAGCTGACGATTTACAAAAAAAGTCAGAGAAAATAGATTCTGTCATTGATGCGGCAACAGGTATAGGGCAAACGATTCAACAATTTAACACATCTCTTGCTCAAGTTGGTGAAAATGTAACAAACCGTGTGAATCAAAATCAAGAAAAAATATCGCAAGTCGTTAGCTGGGCACAAATTGCTCTAGAAATTAAGGAAAAATGGGATGAAATGCGTACACGAAAACAGCAAAAACAAGCTCAAAGACAAGAAAATGTAGAAGGATGAAATAAAAAGGAGGAGTTTTAATGGGAGAAAATAATAAAGGTGAAGGACGTGCTTTTCGTAATTTTGTAACAGGAGTAGTTATTGGAAGTGTTGTTGGATCAATAACGGCATTACTTCTTGCACCAAAATCCGGTAGAGAATTACGTAAAGATATTGAAAGTCAAGCTAACATTGTTTTAGATAAAACAGGTGAAGTGAAAGATACGTTAGTTGAAAAAAGTGGACAATGGAAAGAACAGGCAAATGATGCAGCGATAAAATTGACTGAAGCTGTAAAAACGCAAACGAAGGAAATTGTTGATAAAGTACAACAAGTAAAAAGAGAACATATTGATTCTCCTGAAAAAGTACTTGAAGATGCAAAAGGAAAAATTGCGAAGTTATCAAAAGAAATTGATGAATTACAAGCTTCCAAAAAATAGAGCGATTGGAGGTTTGGAAATGGGACTGTCGAAATTGGAGCAAATGGAAGAATTGCAAAGTTTACTTGCTAAGGAAGAGTCGTACTTGTTATTTAAACATAGCCTTACATGTCCAATTAGCCAAGCGGCCTTTGAACAATTTAATCAATATTTAGAAGAAAATAAGGAAATCAAAGGGTATTATTTGACCGTTCAAGAAAGTCGCCCATTATCAAATTATATTGAGGATCATTTTTCCATAAAACATGAATCACCACAAATATTTTATCTTAAAAATGGTTCCGTAAAATGGCACACATCACATCAGAATATAACGAAGGATGCTATTAAAAAAGAAGTAAATCTCGATTAATACAAAATGAAACTGTTCAACGGTTACAAGGCCGATGAACAGTTTTTTTATATCAAAACGCTACTGAATTTATTAATAAGTGAAATGACGGAATATTTGTATTATTATATATTTAAGAATGATTCGGATTATACTTTAAAAGTGGGTGTATGAATGTGGAATTCAGTCAGCTGCCATTTCCTGTTGCTCTAATTAATCAAGCATTTAAAGTCATTCAATTTAACGAGTCGTTTAAAAATATTTTCCCTAACGCTGAGGTTGATATTGACGTTCGTGAGTTTCTACCTAAATATGATAATGAATTTGACTATCAATTGTTAATGAATGAATCTTATGCCGAACATCTTTTTATAAAAAATCCTTATACAAAGGAACAATATATTCTAATTGGTACTAAGTCCGATGGGTTTCATAAGTTAAAGAAGGAGTTAAAAGATATCGAAGCTTATTTTGAAGAAGTTTACGAGGGATTATATATTACAGATGCACAAGGAGTGACCCTTAAAACAAATAAAGCGATTGAACGAATTACGGGAATACCGAAAGATTATTATACCGGGAAAAATGTCAGTCAATTGATGGAAAGAGGGATACTGAAAAATTCCGTAACCCAAGAGGTTGTTAAAACAGGAAAAACCGTTTCATTAGTGCAAAAAAATCATATTGGTAATATTACACTCCTTACCGGATCGCCTATTAAAAATAAGAAAGGAGAAATCGAAAAAGTCGTTACGGTTATTCGCGATTTGACTGAATTGAATCGAATACTTACAGAAAACAGTCATTTTTATCACGAAAAAGATAACGTACAAATTGATACAAGTGATAACGGGGTAATTATTAAAAATAAACAGATGAAGACAATCTATCAACAAGCTAGACGGATTGCTAATTTTGATGCAACGGTTTTAATTTTAGGTGAAACAGGTGTTGGGAAAGATGTGTTAGCAAAATTTATTTACAATAATAGTAATCGTAAGGAAAAGGGGAAACTTGTTAAAGTAAATTGTGGGGCAATACCTCGAGAATTGTTGGAATCAGAATTATTTGGCTATGAAGCAGGAGCCTTTACTGGAGCGAGTAAAAAGGGCAAGCCTGGTATGTTTGAATTAGCCGATAAAGGGATTCTCTTTTTAGATGAAATAGGTGAACTTCCATTAAACTTGCAGGTCAAATTACTTCGAGTTTTACAAGAAGGAGAAATTCAAAAAGTTGGAAGTACAAAGGTTCAAAAAGTAGATGTTCGCATTATAGCTGCAACAAATCGTAATCTGCATGAAATGGTGATGCGTGGTGAATTTCGGGAGGATCTTTATTATCGTTTAAATGTCATTCCTTTATATATTCCCCCATTACAAGAACGCCGTGATGAAATTTTACCTTTAATCCACCACTTTTTATCCAAGTTTAATAAGAAATATTTATTAAATAAAGAGTTTGATTACGAAATGATGGACTTTTTAATATCTTATCATTGGCCGGGTAATATTCGCGAATTAGCAAATTTAATAGAACGGTTAGTTGTTACGACACCTCAGGATAAAATTAGCCTTGAGCACTTGCCGATCGAATATAAAAAAAGCATCAAAGAAAATACGAATCAACCAATTTCATTAAAAGATGCCGTCGAAGAAACGGAAAGAAAGCTACTTGAGAAAGCTGCCAAAAAATATGGCAATACGTATGAAATTGCAAGAGCTTTAAAAACGAGTCAGCCAACAGTCGTACGGAAGTTGAAGAAATATAATATCAAGCCTAAATCTAATGAATAACTGAATGGTTTAAGAGGTTTTGCAGAGTACAAAGCAAAATCTCTTTT
>NZ_JAACYS010000103.1 GCF_009996845.1 Pallidibacillus pasinlerensis
TCTTCCTTATACCTTATTAGTTCTCAATTGTTTCAACATTGACACTTTGACGTTTTCCATCACGATAAAATTCAATTTTTATCGTATCACCAGGCTTTACTTCACTATATAAATATTTCCTTAGTTCTTTTGAATTTTTCACTTCATTTCCATCAATTCCAACGATAACATCATTTACTTGTAAACCAGCTTTTGCTGCAGGTGATTGTTCACGAATACCAGCTACAACAATACCAGTTTCAATGTTCCCGAACATACTTTGAC
Organism: Pallidibacillus pasinlerensis; assembly: GCF_009996845.1. GTDB lineage: Bacteria > Bacillota > Bacilli > Bacillales > Caldibacillaceae > Pallidibacillus > Pallidibacillus pasinlerensis. The sequence continues at coordinate 265 of NZ_JAACYS010000103.1, forward strand.
GATAAAATGGTACAACGTCTGCGATATCATACATTTCAATCCCTAAGAATGGACGCTTAACAACACCATTTTCAATTAATTGTTCAGCAATTGGAAAAACATCATTCGTTGGAATGGCAAAGCCTAAACCTTCCACTCGCTCATCAGCAATTTTTAAACTATTAATGCCAATCACTTCTCCGTTGGCGTTAATTAAAGCCCCACCACTATTACCAGGGTTGATGGCTGCATCCGTTTGAATTACATCTAATTCCCATTCTCCTGCAGATGTAGTCACAGCTACCGTACGATCAATTGCACTAATAATACCTTGTGTTACCGTACGAGAAAACTCTAGACCAAGCGGGTTACCAATTGCAATTACTTCATCACCTGGACGAATTTTATTTGAATCACCGAATGTTGCAATTTTTTTAACGTACGATCCGTCAATTTTTAATACAGCTAAATCTGTTAAAGCATCACTACCAACAATTTCTGCCTTTACCGTTTCACCATCATATAATGAAACTTCTACTTCACTTGCACCTTCAATAACATGGTTATTCGTAATAATATACCCATATTTATCATCTTTATGGAAAATCACTCCTGAACCAGTGCCTGCTTGTACATTTTGTGATTGGAAATTAAAATGGTTATTCATTTGTTGTAAGTTTATTACCCCAACTATCGTAGGCGATAATTCTTCAACTACATCAGCTATAGATGCTTGATCAGCAGAAGCAAATGTTGGAGTGTATTCTACATCATTAGATTGTTTTTGAAGATTAACATTATAACCAGATTCCCCATCATTTTTATCGATTGGGAAATCAAAGTACATCAAAGCACCGATAGTTATGGCTGAGCTAATTACTCCAACTGAAATATAAGCGACAATCTTTTTCAGCCAGCCACTTTTTCTTTTAATTGTTTGCTTGCTCCTATTTTGAATAGAAAATTGATTATTATTAGGATCTTCCTGAAAATGTGCCGAATAGTTTATATTAGGTTGATTGAATGGTGGTTGAAAATTTTGCTCACTACGATCACCACTAACGTAATTATCGAATGGGGAATCCGTTTCATTTTGTTGATTTTGATTGTTTTCGTCCCGGTTATTTAAATGCTCAAAAGAGGATTGTGAAAAGTTAGTAGAATTATAATGATTTTCATTATTTGATTCAAATCTTGATTGTTCCTTTTTCTGATTATCCATACTTGTACCACCTCACTTCCTTCTTTTCACATTCATTTTAGTCAAAAAATATGAACAAATTATGAAAAGATATGGAAACTTTAATGAATATGTAATTTATATGTAATTGAATTTTATTGTGCTTTATAAACAGTCAATACCTCCATTACTTTAAGCCAATAATATTATATCATTATTAATTTTAAATAAAAGAGAAAGAAAATATAATTCTCATCCAGTTTTACATGGATTTTACGAAAACCACTAAAAAAGATGACCCCTATAAATAGGAATCATCTACCATTTATTTTACTCACTTTTCGTTGCTTCTAGTTCTAACAAAATTTTCACGTCTTCTCCAACTAGAACTCCACCTGTTTCAAGAGGTACGTTCCAAACGAGACCATAATCTTTTCGATTTATTTTTCCTTTTACTTCAATACCTAATGTTTCTGCTCCTGACATTGGATTTTTGGAAACTCCTGCAACTTCAACTTAAAATGTTTCTGGACGAGTTACTCCGCGGATCGTTAAATCATCAGTAACCTCATATTCATTATCATCAGTTTTAACAAATTTCGTTGCTTTAAATATCATTTTCGGATGATTTTCCACATCAAAAAAGTCTGCTGATTTTAAGTGGGCATCTCTGTCACCATTTCTTGTATCTATACTTGCAAGATCAACAGTAAATTCAACATTTGCTGTCGTTAAATCATTTGGGTCCGCTTCAATTTTTGCATCAAATTCACGAAACATTCCTTTTACTTTTGAAATCATCATATGTTTTACAGAAAAATCTACATTACTATGCGCTGGATCTAACACCCATTTTATTTTTCCCATATTGATGACCTCCTAATTTTAAAAATATTTTAATAATTGCATATATTATTGTATTTCCTGTTTAAGAATAAGTCAATGCATAATTCTCGATTTTAAAATATCCGAAGATAAAAAAACAGCTGTACATTCGCCAGCTATTTTTATAATTATTAAGGGTTGTAATTAATATCAATACCATGATGTCGAACCATCGATAAAAACATTGGATGTCCGTGTAAAATCCGGTTATCTTCTTCTAAAATATATGTCGTTCCGTCGCTAAAAATAATTTCATAACCGTCAAACTCATTTCCATCTGCAATATCATGTCGATTAACTATTTCGACATTTTCCCAGCTATATTGATCTATTGCAAAAGTGAATGGTCGTTGAAATTCAAATCCATGAACACTAATTGTTTCGTGGGATTTAGATGCAAAGAAAAATATAGGGATACTAATTATGAATAATAAAATACTGATTATGACGGTATTTCTTTTAATTCCAATAAATCCTAATAATAATGCAGCCAAACCAATGAATACAACACCTAGTCCGTATGTAAATAAACTCCATTTGGGTAATAAACCGATAAATACTTCATCCGTAACATACCGAATATTCAAAATGGCAGATGGGATAAACGTAATTAGTATTAATCCAATTAGCGTCCAACAAATGCCGATTGCCGTAAAGACAGATCTTGCATCATACTCTCGCAATAAGATTACCTCCTAAAAACTTTAATAAATCAGTTCAACACCTTCATTTCGCAATCGTATTCACCTCATAATCTGTTATACCTATTATAGTATACAGTATATTGAAATTAAAGATAATTTAATATATTCCCATATTAATTGGTTTTCAGGATAAACATTTCATATAAATAGAGCAGGTAATATGTTTACCTGCCCTCTCAATTCATTAATTCTTAAATTCTGTAATAATCACACCTCGTTTCTTCATCTCTTCTATATACTTATCACCAGGTACAACTTGCTCAGGAGGTAGTACTCCCCGATTCTTTATAATTCCTTTACCAATCATTTGTGCAACAACGGATATCGTATTAGCTGTCGCACGTGCCATAGCTGTGACGTTTTCTTTTTTATCTTTATAACAAATCATTTCATAAGTATAGGAAACTTCTTTTGAAGTTTGTAATCCTGTTACGATTACACGTAGTAGCGTAACATCATCCTTATCTTTTAAATCAACAAGGGGGTCTAATACTTTCAATAACACTTTTCTTGGGTTAACTTTTACTCCGTCAACTTCGACAACATAATCAATGCGTGTCAAGTTTAAATCTACGAGTAATTTGAACTTCTCCGCATGACCAGGATAACGAATCGTCTTGTATTCTAATGTTTCCAGTTCAGGATATGACTTCGATAACGTTGAAGTCCCACCGGATGTATGAAAAGCTTCTAAAGGACCAAATTTCTCAAAGTAAATGGGCTCAACTTCAGATAATGACGGTACTTCTTGCAATTTTCCATTACGAATAATTAATGCAGGTTCTGTATAATGATCAAGTAAACCTTCCATCGAAAATACATGATTATATTCCAATGGTGGTTCAGGACGTAAAGGGATTCCACCTACATATAATTTAATTGATTTAACTTTTGTTAGTTTACTCGCACCGAAACCAGCTAGAATATTTATCATCCCTGGCGCTACACCTAAATCAGGTATAATTGTAACTTGCGAGGCATCGGCTTCTTGATTTAATTCTAATACACGATCAGTAATATGTCCGATATGCCCTCCTAAATCAACAGAATGAACTCCAACCTGTATAGCGGTTTTAGCAACTTTTAAATTGAAAGAGTAAAATAATGCATTTATAATACAATCAAATTGTTTCATATACGTTGCCAATTCATCGTCATTTTCTGCATCCACTTGGAATGCTTGAACTTTATTTGAACCAATCTCGTAAACTGCTTGTTTAGCACGTTCAAAATTAACATCTGCAAGACCTACAAAAGTAACATTGTCACTTTTAGATAAATTCCTTGCAGCTTCTTTTCCCATTAAACCGGCACCTAGTACACCAATTTTCAATCACTCACCCCCTGGGGATTTACTCATCAATATCGATTTGTGCTCGTTGTAATTTTCCACTGAAATCTACATATACTGAACGCCACTCTGTGAAAACATCTAATGCTTGAATACCAGAATCTCGGTAACCATTGCCAGTACCTTTTGTTCCTCCGAATGGTAAATGAATTTCTGCACCTGTTGTTCCAGCATTAACATAAACAATTCCTGTATCTAAATCACGTTGAGCTTTGAATACACGATTAACATCTTGAGTAAAGATAGAACTTGAAAGACCAAATGTTACACTATTATTCACTGTAATTGCTTCTTCAAAATTTTTTACAGGTATTAATGAAACAACTGGACCAAAAATTTCTTCTTGAGCAATGCGCATATCACTTGTGGCATTTGTAAATAACGTAGGTTCGAAATAAAATCCTTTATCAAATGGTGATTTTGTCAATTGTTTCCCACCCGTTAACAATTTCGCCCCTTCGTTTATACCTATTTCAATATAGGATTTAATTTTATCAATACCTGCCTGATTTATAATTGGACCGACTTTAACCGTTTCGTCTAAACCATTGCCAATTTTCAGTTCCGGTATTTTTTCTAGTAATCTATTTTCTAATTGTTCTTTAACCGCTTCATGAACAATTACACGACTACATGCCGTACAACGCTGTCCACTCGTTCCAAAGGCACTCCAAATAATTCCATCTGTCGCTAATTCTAAATCGGCATCATCCATAACAATAACAGCATTTTTCCCACCCATTTCAAGGGAAACTTTTTTCAATTGTTTTCCACATTCACCAGCAATCATTCTTCCTGTATCATTTGAACCTGTAAATGAAATGACACGAATATCAGGATGATGAACCATTGCATCGCCTACTTCTGATCCTGAACCAAAAACAACGTTAAATACACCTTTTGGTAGACCCGCTTCTTCAAATATTTTCGCTAGCTCATAGGCCATAATTGGTGTTTCTGTTGCTGGTTTCCAAACTACAGCATTTCCCGCAACAATTGCTGGAAAGGATTTCCAAGTTGCAATGGCAATAGGAAAATTCCACGGTGTTATGATACCAACGACACCAATTGGGACTCGCATACTCATGGCAAATTTATCTTTTAGTTCCGAAGGTGTTGTTTGGCCAAAAAGTCTACGCCCTTCACCTGCCATATAAAACGCCATATCAATCCCTTCTTGAACTTCACCACGGGCTTCTTCTAGTACTTTTCCGTTCTCCATTGTAAGTAGACGAGCTAACGTTTCTTTTCTTTCTTTTAATAGATATCCAACTTTATATAAAATTTCTGCTCGCTGAGGTGCAGGAACGAGAGCCCATTCTTTTTGGGCTTGTTTTGCAGCTTTAACAGCCTCATCTACCGTTTCTTTAGTTGATAATGGAACATAAACAATTTCTTCACTTGTTGCAGGATTAATCACAGGAACAGTATTTTCACCTCGTACCCATTCACCATTAATATAATTTTTTAAATTACGGATTTGACCAAAGTAATCTGTCATTATATCACCCCATTATATTTTTAATTGTCCTACGAATCTATGTAATCGAAAATTCTCAAGATGAATAGATACATAAGTTTTTTTATTCCTTATTTTCAAAAAATATTCATTACAATTTGTCTACTTTTCTTTCTTAATTATTTCTTCATTATGTTCACCTGCATTCGGAGGGTGTAGTCGATAGGATACAGGTGTTCTTGATAATTTTATTGGGCTTCCAATTAATTGGATATTACCTGCTGTCGGATGTTCCATTTCAACAAACATTTCTCTCGCTTTTAATTGGGTATCTTGAGTAACTTCAGATATATTTTGAATCGGACCACAGGGAATATTATTTTCACGACATAAGTTAAGCCAATAGACTGTTGGTTTTGTTTGAAATACGTTTTGTAATATGTGGGTTAATTCATCTCGATGTTGGACACGGCTTGAATTAGAGGAAAATCGTTCATCGGAACTAAGATGTGGAACACCTAAAATTTCGCACAATGTTTTAAACTGATTGTCATTACCAACTGCAATCACTATATCGCCATCATTCGTTTGGAAAGTTTGATATGGAACAATATTAGCATGGCGATTCCCTAATCGTTCTGGAATTTTTCCTGCGACTAAATAATTACTGCCAATATTTATTAACGAACTGACTGCCGAGTCATAGAGGGATAGATCAATTTTTTGTCCTTTACCTGATACAGTTCTTTCTAATAAACATGCCTGAATAGCAATACACGCATATAAACCAGTTAAAATATCTGTAATCGCTACTCCGAGTTTTTGTGGACCAGATTTTTCATCACCAGTAATGCTCATAAGTCCACTCATTGCTTGAATGATAAAATCATAGCCAGGTAAATGTTTATATGGACCAGTTTCACCAAAGCCAGTTATGGAGCAATATACAATTTGTGGATTGATTTCTGCAACTACATCATAAGCTAAACCAAACTTTTCCATTGTACCTGTTTTAAAATTATGAATCAATACATCACATTCTTTAAGTAATTTCTTGATCGTTTCAATACCTTTTTCTGTCTTTAAATCTACTGTAATACTTTTTTTGTTGCGATTTGTACATAGGTAATAGGCACTTACACCATTTTTAAAAGGAGGACCCCATTTTCTTGTCTCATCACTTCCACCCGGAGCCTCAACTTTAATCACTTCTGCACCTAAATCACCTAAAATCATTGTGCAAAACGGCCCTGCAAGTACTCTAGATAAATCTAAAATTTTAATATGTTGTAATGCTCCATTTTGTAGTTCCACAATATCCCTCCTTTCTATTTATTAATATTGTTAAACTTTTAAATTTATTTCTTCAAAAAAAATCCAGTTCAATAATGACAATCAAATTATGTCATTTTGAACTGGAAAAACTGCTGTTCATTTCATTTGAGAACAGCTGGAAAAAGATGGAGGAAACTACAATTACAATAATCAAAACATTTAGACATGTCGGTCTATATATATTGTAAACCTTTTCAATAATTTTGTAAACGTTTTCTTTGTTATT
>NZ_JAACYS010000104.1 GCF_009996845.1 Pallidibacillus pasinlerensis
ATGGGAACTTCGACACGATGTTTTATTTCATTATAAAAAATATACCCTTTATCTACATCACATAATAACATTTCTTCTAAACATAGGGCCTGTGCTGTTAATTGCATAATATCTGATTCATCGGTCTTTGGTTTACCACGTTTATACTCTACCGGATATGCTATATACTTTCCATCCATGCCTGATATTTCTATCCCATTTTCATTACGCACAAATTCTACAACATCACAAACGCCAGTTATTTTTAACTCATTAGACTTAACTGGCATTGCTCGAACAACGAGCTTATTACCTCTCTTTTCACGTATAAATGGTTTATCTGCTTTTTCATGGAGATTTTTCCCTTCCAGTGTACGAACATTTTCCGCCCATTGTTGCTCGATATGAATTAGTGCCCATTGCCGTCTGCAAAATAAAAAATGTTGAATACCCGATAACATTAAAAACTGTTCCTCATCATTATAAGCCATCAATAACCTCAACCTTTAGTCCCTCTAAATCATGGACAATAATTTCATAATCCTCTACTTTTTTCGGTTCCTCTGAAAGTTTCTTAATTTCTAGCAACCGATGTACTTTTGCAGATGAATATTGTCCAAGTTTAGAATTATGCTCCCACCAACAAACTTTTACTACCTCCATACTACCTTCTGGCCGGGCAGAAGAAGCATCGTTCTCGAATAACGTAACGAGCGCTTGCTTAATTTTAAGAGCATCTTCATAGGTGAATCCTGTTTTTTCAGCTAATTGCGTATTAATGCTTCCATAAAATTTATACAGACCAAAATCGACACGATGCTTCATTCCCATTGTATCCGATCCTTTACTCTCACCCGGTTCCGAATTAACACTTTTGGTTATCTGCATACTTGTAATATCAATAGGATCAACACTTGTTGCAGTTTGAATAGTAACCGGCCCTCGAATTCCAATAGAAACTCCTTTATTTTTTTCCCCTTTAAAAGCAAATACTTGGCCAAAACTGCGAACATCCATCCATGATTTACAAGCGACTTCCGCAAATTGTTCCTTTGCATTTTTCTTTGACTTTTGAGCAGCACCCAATGCTTCATTCGCTTCAGCTCTTTCTTTTAAACTATTAAATCCATCCACGTTTTTATCATTGGATTGTACAAAAATGGGTTCACCCATATCTAATAAACGATTACGTATTTTTCTTTTTATAGCTACATCCGAAACTTCTCCGTACCCGTCATAATTTTGACGCGGTCGGTTCCCGTTTAGCGGATCGCCATTTGGATTAGCTTTTGTCACTGAAAATACCACCGCAAAGTCAATTTTATGATTTAAAACTGCCATTGAATTATTCCTCCTCTAATTTATATCATTAGAAATAGATTTTTTATCTTTTTTTTGATATAACTCATGTCTTTGACTGTAAAAACCTAACAAATATTTGCCGGAAAGTGGTTTATTGTTAAAATCCTCTAAGCGGATTTTGGAGCCGACTTCATCCAAAAGTTTATTGTAATACCAGACCTTCTCTCCCAATCGGGCTTGATATGGTTGTAGTGCAGATTGAATGGTTGTCCAAGTTCTAGCAGGATGTTGGGCAAAGGAATTCATATATCTTCGGGCATTTGTTGCACGTTTATCATCACCCAAAGCATGTCTTTCTAGTACATCCGCAATTGCTAGCAATCTACCAAATAAATAATCCCGATCATTTGTTTCCTTATCTAATGCCACAGAATATCCTCCCTCACTTTTGTTAATTAGCGCACAAGCAATACTTAAAGTTTTTTCCCATTCCCAATCTTTCATTCCAACTGGATTTGAAGCACGATAAAAAGAACTTCGTAAAATATCAACCGGAATTTTTTGACCATCAACAATACAAGGAATCATCCGCTCCACTAACTCCTTAATTACTTTATCACTTGCTTTTGGCCCGTATGCAGCAAATGCAATATCACGTGGAGCAGGTGCACCGATAAAAGGTTTGATTTTTTCATTTGTATCTTTACGATATTTATGTAACCATATACAACTTGTATGCCATTCCTTTATTTTATCCAAATAGTATGATTTGTCTAAACTGCGGTAATATAATACTGCCATTCGCCCGGTTGTTGCTGAATCAAGGACTAATATATGAACTTTATCTCCTACTGCTAATTTTGCCTTATATCCATCAATGGCTCGTGAAATTTGTTCCGCATCATATTGAGAAGTTGATACTATTGCTTTCTGTTCATTCACAATCTCATCATAAGCAAAGATAGATCCGTCATCTGTGATATCAGGTACTTCCTTTAAATCATTCCCCCACACCAGGAATACTCTGCCGTCAATAATTTTTCCCTGCTTATTTATCAGCCATTTCAATGCATTGTGTGCTTTCTGTGATACATCATAGCTAATGGTAGCTACTTGCTTCGAATCACTGAAACGTCCCCGATATGTAAATCCATTTTTATCATTTGCTGAAATCAATTTTGCTTTATCAGCAGAATTTCTAATTTTATTTGCATGTCGTTCTGTATACGGTAGATGTTTACCAGTTACATAACAGAGTTCCTTTTCTTCTAGCTTTTCATTGTAATATTGAATAAAAGATTGGTACATTCCAGAATCTTCCCATACCTTTTTATCAACAGTTTTACTAGAATCTCTTACAGTAAAACGAACAAATGCACTTTCTTGTCCACCTGCCACTACTGAAAATATAGGCGGTTTTCCCTCTTTTTTCCCCCACTTTGATAACAACTTACCATTTTCATCTAGCCAAATAATTTTTTCGTTTATTAAATCCTTTAAAAGCTGTCCTTTTTGTAAATATTTATAAATACTCTTTACTTGATCTGTTGCATATGGTGATTCTACCCAATCTTTAAGTTGATTTATATATACAGAAAAAGGATTTTCACTTGTTTTTATTTCACCGCCAAATTCAGTAAAATCACCAGCAACATACATAAGCTTGTCATGTAAAGGATATGGAGCAACTACTTTACCAGATCGGCTAGAGGACTTTTCAGTTGCTGGAATAACTGTAATAGCATCATTTTTATCAGTAATCACATTTGCAGAATGAAACTCACCATTTGGTGTTACTCTAACTTCAATATGTGCCGTTTGTGTAGTATGAGATATCGGTAACAAAGTCATTTCTTGTCCCGTTGTATTACCTACTTGATTAAGATTTGCTTCATATGTTTCATATAAATCTAATAACCAACCCATTAAGGCTCACCTCCCCTCATTTAACTGTTCCCATAACAAATCGGCAGATTCCATATTAGAGCTATCAAATGTTTTTGTTCCTATTTTTTGCAAAACTCTTACATTTCTACATTCATCAGGGCGAATAAACCGAATAATCCCGTTTTTCATTACAGGATTCCAGAGGCGAACCTCCAGTTGGTTACGTCCGGTTTCATCTGGATAATTAAATCCATGAACCATTGTCCCTAAAGGTATTTCTTCAATTTGATCATAATATCCCTTACCTGTTCCAAACTCACATGGTTCAACATAGCCCTGGCATTCTCTGGTACCTAAATAAATATCTCTTCTACCACCTGCTTTTAGTGCGCGTTTTAAAATATTATGATGCTTATGTTCATTACGATCATATGCTAAATCCGGACGATACGGATTAAAAATAAAATGTGCTCTTACTTGATAACGAACATCCTTTAAATATGTATAGTTTGCTAAGGTATTTCCACCTCCATATTCAATTGGGCGAATTCCTTTCGATTCCATTTTAATTTGATTCATGATTCGAACTTCATCAATTATATACATAATTGTTGGTTTCCAATAAATACTCTCGACAATTCCTTTTAGGGCTTGATAAGTAGGAACATTGTATGTCATTTTTTCCCCGCCTAATTTTGTAAGCGGATCTGTAAATAGGGCATACGGCCCATAAACTTCAAATTCTATTGAATTCCGCATGGATTCACCTCCTATTTTTTACATGGCCATTAATAATATCGTACCTTTTAACTATTATTTTTTCAACAAACCAAATATTAAAATTTTATAAACAATTACACAAGGTGATAACATAGTAATTACAGAAAAAAAAGTCAAAGGATACCGTTATTATTTAGTAATTCCTTTGACCTACTATAAATTTTTTTATTTTCATATATATCACCTGAATGGCATGAATATTTTAAAAAATAAATCCTCCTGTCACACTTTCATTTTCTAAATCTACTCCGTACTCTTCATTATATGCCCCATCATTTAAAACATATATTTCTCCATTATATACCGTTTCAAGTCCTCCATTATGGGCTAATTTATCCAATTCATGTTTATATAAATTCACAGTATATTGTTGTGCTTTTCTAAGTAATTTGCTCAGTTCTTCAATCGAATGATTACTATTCAAACTGGCTATTATATCTTTTCCTTCTTCATAAGGAACGATGACAGAAGTAGTATGCTGGTCAATTACCTGAAAAAATTGGGCTGCAGTTCCATAACTATTGACGAGAAATAATTCTATTTCTTTTTTATTCCTTTCCTTGTACGCTTGACAATAAATATTTTCAGAACGTTTTTGCATTAATAAATCAATCAGGTTCCTATTAATTTCTTTCACAAAATAATTGAGATCATTTGATAAATCACTATAGAACTCACGAAAGTACTTTGTCATTGCTTCATTAGAAAGTAAATCACCGCCATAACTTTTTGGGAACAATTGCAAATCTTTTAATATCATTTTAGTAATTTCTTTTCCTTTTTTTATTTCTTTTAATTTACTTAAATTTTCTTCTTCGTGGTCAATAATATATACTTTTCTTATTCCCATTTCTCCATGACGGTTGCAACGGCCTGCCGCTTGAGCAATTGAATCTAAACCCGCGAGCGAGCGAATGACACAAGAAAAACTTACATCCACGCCTGCCTCAATTAATTGTGTACTCACACATATTACCCGTTCTTGATTTTTTAAATGGTCTCTTACTTTTCTTAAAATTAGATTTCTATGTGCCGCACACATGGATGTACTAAGATGATAAGTTGGTATCTCAGAAAATTGCTTTATTAGTTTTTCGTATAAATCTTTTACTACTTGTTTTGTATTTAAGATAATTAAAATACTTTCATTTTTTTCAAGCTGTTCTTCCACAAATCCGACTAAAATATCATTATTAAATGATTGTCTCGTAGCAATATCTACAAGTTCCACTCGTTTGAATGCATCGATTACTTCATCTAAATTGCCAATAATTTCCGCATCTGGAGAAATATCTAATTTATGTTCAACAAAATCAAGTGCAGGTTGAGTTGCCGTACAAAGGATTATGCTGCATTTTCCATATGTTTTCAAAAAATTCAACGCACTATTAAATAAAGAAATACAAGAAATCGGTACTTTCTGTACTTCGTCAAATATGATTACAGCCTCAGATAAATTATGTAAGCGGCGAATATTTCGGGTACCTTTTGCATAAAAAGTGTCTAAAAACTGAACCATGGTCGTAAAAATAATTGGTGAGTCCCAGTTATCCTTAGCAAGCTTCAGCTTTTCTTTAATACTCATTATTCCATCGTGATTTTCATCTTCTTCATTTTCATTATCATCTATAATTATATTTGAATGATGTTCGAGTATATTTACTTCATCATCTAAAATCTTTCTGACTTCTTCTGCATTTTGTTCAATGATAGTTGTAAAAGGGACAACATAAATAATTCGTTTCTTATCAAATAATTGTGCGTGTTTTAATGCATATCTAAGACTTGCAAGTGTTTTCCCACCGCCAGTCGGAATCGATAATGTGTATGTACCAGAAGGGCTTTCCGCAAATTTATCACATTGTTCAGACATTTCATTTCGTAAAATATTTATTTTTGATTTTGCATCCTCATTTTTCTGAAAAGATTCGATTTTCTCCATTAATCTTTGATAATAACTTTCGAATAATTGTTTATGATTATTTTTAGGAGAAGGGTTATTGCCTTCTTCAAATAATCTTGTATTTGTACGATCAGCATCAATCAATGCACTAAATATATACTTTGTTAAAAACATACATTTTTGTTCGGTTGATTTTGTTTTATCTTTTTCAAGAAAGGTTGTTAGTTCTTCAATTGCTTTTTCAACATATTTTGAAAAGTTATGTTCACTCATTACTTTTTGAAAAAACATCTCTTTAGAAAGTTGATACTCATTTATAACCTTTTTCTGTACACGATTTAAAAAAGGTGATTCTAGATTCCCATTTAAAAAGTCGTTTAAGTAGGAGTGGTGAGATATAATCGCATTTCCAACAATCTCCGCAAGTCGCGCGGCAGGTATATCTTCAACACTTTTAATTTTAGTATGATATAAATCAAAAAGTAATTTACCTCCTGCCGTCGAATGATCAACGGTACCCCGTGCTGGTGCTAATTCTGGTGTAAATACAGCTTTTTTTATATATTCTTTAAATCCTTTAGTGAATTTTCCCATATCATGCAACATTCCTGCCAAACCTGCAATATGTTTGACACCAATTTTTTCACCAAAATTCTCAGCAAGAGTTTTTACATCTAACAAATGTTTTTCAACGGATTGAATCTCTTTATCCTTTTCACGAATATGAGCTATATAGATTTTGAACACCTCCAGAAAGTTTAATTTTTCTTTCCATATAGAATGCGACCCCTAGGAAAATTCTGTGCACTTCACATTCGCACCAAAATTCCAAAAATAAAATTATCCATATTATCCAATAATTCTATTTTAACAAAAATATATACAATATATAAATTTTAAAAATATATCAGGTAATATAAACTTATATTATACTCTAATACATTAACACTTTAAATATTTTCACTAATTGATCACATCAAACCATAACGATGACGTGTCCCGTGGGTTTCCATTATAGTTCACTCTTATTTCTTCCCCTTTATTAATATCTCTTCTTGCATAAGAATCTATGGAAATATTATCAAAATTTGTAATGTAATAGGCGTTTTGGGAATAAGAATAGTTATAAAAGAGTCCAAAACCTAATACAATGGCTTTATCTCGTTTCCATCGAAAAACATAGTTTGCTAAAATACTATTTTTCATTTTTCCCATTCTCTCTCGGGGACGTATTGTAAAAACTTTTTATATTAAATAGGTTAACAATCATTGATTTTTAAGGGATAAAAGAAAAAAGACTTGTT
>NZ_JAACYS010000105.1 GCF_009996845.1 Pallidibacillus pasinlerensis
TTATCACATGAAAAAATAGAATTATTAGAGACAATAACAGGGGTATATCCTAATGAAAATGAAACATTATTATCTTTATATAATTATTTTTTGTATCAAGCCTATGTAATTGATATACTCCTGAATCTTTCTACACTTGAACTAGAACCTGAAGAGGAATTTTGGGATTTAGATGTTGTAAAGGGATATGAAATGTATATTTTCAACATTGTCTTTAACAGGCCACCAATTACTGAAAATATAAATGAGTTTCTCATGTGTGTCCTAATGAAGAAAAAATAGAAAAAAATAAATATTAATGCTGTCATATTTATTGACGTTATTAAGTACGTTCTAATTTATATGTAATGGTGCAATTATTTCTTTGTCCTTTTCTTTATTGTTTGGTTTAATGTTGACATATCATCCATGCGTCTCGATTAGATGTACAAAAATATATTTCAGACTCACCAATGTTTAAGTGCACAAAAACGGACACCTTTTAAAATTTATCTATAAAAAAGGTGTCCTTATATTTCAAGTGTGGATTTGAAATTTAGTTATATGAAATCCTTAAACAAGAACCTTTGACCCTCGCCACAACGTGCGGTTTATGGCACCGTAACAAGGTATTTAACTATCCGGAATAATAGTAATACCGATGGTTTGGGTAGGGGTACTTTTTTCCTTTTTCTTACTGGAAGCGTGGTAATATTTAGTTACCAGTTTGTTTAATTCATTTTGGAACTGTGTGAAATGTTCTTCATCCAATTGAAATTCCACTACAGAAAATGTAGAATTATCGTCCGTACGATTTTCCCCTTCCAGCTTTTGTAGATAAAGCTGATATTTGGATAAAAGCAATAATTGATAATAAGATATATAATCAAGCTTCTCCTTTGCAGAGACCTTTCCCCACTCATTCTTATCCAATGTTGCATAATCTTCATTTAACACATAATACTTTTCAGTCACTGATTTAACCTTTTTTTCCTTTAACACTTGAATGACATCAGCCTCCACCATAGATTGTATGTGTCTATACAATGTTGCTTGTGGTACATCTTTTATGACTTTTACCATCTCCAGAGGAGTTAGGCCATTCTCTTTATTCCCCATTAAAGCAAGACAAATTTTCATTCTTACGGGATGCATTAGAATCTCCATTTTATTATCCATCTTATCACCTCTTTCATTATCATTATAAATAATGAAAATAATTATTGCAATTTACTTTTAACCATGTTATCATTATCAATAACGATAATTAGTGGAGGTGATTAAAATAAAACCGAATCTTGACCTAAATAATATGGATTTCGACATTCTTTCTCCAGTGATATTGCCAATCATCGTAATCATTTTGTTGTTCATCATCTTTGCATTAGTGGATCTATACCGAAACAAAAGTAGGAGAAAAAATGTACTTGTATGGACCATTGTTATCATTTTAGTTATTCCACTAGGACCCATACTTTACTTTATTATAGGGAGAAAGGATAGTGACAAAAGATGAAATTGGAAGTTAAAAACGTCACTAAAAAATTTAATGAGAAAATTGCTGTCAATGATTTTTCAATAGCTATCAACTCTGGGGAATGTGTAGGATTAATTGGACCAAATGGAGCAGGGAAAACCACGTTGATTAAGATCATCTCGGATATTATGAATCCCACTTCGGGTGAAGTATTATTGGATGGAAAAAAAATATCTGACATGAAAAAACAAATTGGTTACTTGCCACAATATCCGAATTTTTTTCAATGGATGACTGCAACTGAAACGCTTTTCTTTATGGGACAGTTATCCGGTCTTGATAAAAAAGAATTGAAAACTTCTATTCCGAAAATTTTATCAAAAGTGGGTTTAAGTGGAGAAGAGAATTCAAGGGTCAGTACATTTTCTGGTGGAATGAAACAGCGATTAGGCATAGCACAAGCACTGTTACATAAACCCTCTTTAATATTGATGGATGAACCTGTTTCAGCATTGGATCCGATAGGCCGCAGAGAAGTGTTGAACATTATCGATGAAATAAAGAAAGATACAACCATTTTATTATCTTCTCATATTTTAGGAGACGTGGAAGAAATCTGTGAGCGACTTGTCATCGTGAAAAACGGTAAAAAAATAGAAGATACAACTATGATAGGATTATTGAATAGAAATAGTCAAAATAAAATACGTATTGAATTATCTAATGATCGTGAGGATTGGATTGAACACATCAAGAATTTGGATTATGTGAAAGATGTTGAGTTGACAGGAAATAAATTAAAAGTAGAGGTAGAAAACATTAAAGTAAACAAAAGGATGTTATTGGAAAATGCATTAAAACACCATGTTGATATCGTTAAATTTGAAATAGCTAATGACACACTTGAAGAAATATTCTTAAAAATGGTGGTGGAAAAGTGAAGCAATTTGCAATCTTAACTAAAAAGGAAACCTTACAGTTCATAAGAGAACTTAAAATTGTATGGCTACCATTAGCTTTTATATTTTTGGGAATCACACAACCAGTTGTAACCTATTATTTACCCTATATATTAGAAGCGTTTGGTGGAGGCCAGGGGATTATCATTGATTCAAGTATGAAAGATATAGCGGGGAATGAAATACTTGCCAGTACATTGGAATCGCAGTTCGATCAACTTGGTGTCATCATCATCGTTATCTCAATGATGGGAGTGGTACAATCAGATAAAGCAAATGGAATGCTAGGTTTTATTCTGACAAGACCAGTTAAAGTCGAATCTTATATTAGTAGTAAAATTTTTTCCAACTATATGTTCGTTGCTGGCAGTGTAGCATTGGGGTATGTTGTTTCTTATATATACACCAATTTCTTGTTTACAAGTATACCTTTTACCAGTTTAATAGTTGCATTATTATTTTATTTGTTGTGGGTTTTATTTGTTGTATCATTTACAACTATGGTTAGTACTTTCTTTAACAGCCAAGGTGTTATAGCATTAATTTCTATTGCTGTTCTTTTAGGAATTAGAATGATCGTCGGCCTTAACCCTTTGCTTGATCGTTTGAATCCAGCGAGTATGAGTGAATATGCGAAGGAAGCTCTGGTTTTTGCTGATATCGATATGAGTGTTGTATGGAGTGTATTGATAACTTTATTATTGTCAGCAATCGTAATGAATTTCGCGAAGATGTGGATTGCTAATAAAAAATATAATATTGATTAATCCGTTTAAAGTAAGGAAAGGGTGATTCATTTGTTGAATATTTCCAATTTAAAAAAGAGTTATTCGGAAAAGCAGGTTTTAAAAGGTGTGAACTTGAATGTTAAAAAAGGGGAAATTTTAGGTTTTGTCGGGGCAAATGGTGCTGGGAAAACAACCACATTAAATATCATTACCGGTATGTTGGATTATGAGAGTGGAGTAGTGGAAATTAATGGGTTAAACCAAACAGCAGGATTAGATTATAAAAAGCAATATTTTTTCATACCGGATACTGTAAATGTGTTTAAAAATGTTTCAGGATTAGACTGGATACATTTTTTAATGAATTTGTATGAAATAGAAGAAAATAATAAGTTAGAGGAGTATGTACAAGTATTCCAAATGCAGGAATCCATTGATAAACCCATTGGAACCTACTCTTATGGGATGTTGCATAAAATGTCTCTGATTGCAGCCTTTACAATTAATCCACCAATCATCATTATGGATGAGCCATTAAATGGTCTTGATCCTAATGCAGTGGTTGTTTTTAAGGATTTAATAAAATCCTATGTCGATCAGGGGGGAACTGTAATCTTTTCAACACATCTTTTGGATATCGCGGAAAAAATTTGTACTACGGTTGCCATTTTAAAAGGAGGCAAAATTATTCTACATGATGAGATAAAGAATATAACAGGTAGTAAATCATTGGAATCAATATTCATGGAGGCGTAAGTTTATGAAAGAAAACCTTCAATTCCAGTTAACTAAGTTTTTTATTTCTTCCTTTTACAAGAAACCAAAGCAGCAGATTCAACAGGTAGTATTAATTATTGCGATAATTTATGTTTTATTCCAACTGACTGTCATAAATTTCCTGGTTTATTACTTTATGGATTCTCAACTATTAATTTTTTATAACTTGGCTTTCTCGATCCTTCTAGTTTATATTTTGACTTGTTATTTATCGACAACACAAGCTTTTGCATTTAGTGAATTTAAGATGTTAGCATCTCTACCCTTATCATATAGAAAAATTTCAACAGCTAAAGTAGTGAGTAGTCTATTTGTACCAATCTTCTTGACGATGATCCTCCAGCTGCCGACTATAGGATTTTTACTCATTGATTTTAAGTTTATTGAAGCGCTTAAGTTAATCATATTTTTACCAGTCCTTATTGGATTAATTGCCATGTTTTTGTTATTCGTCCTATCTTGTATCCATAGGTTTTATGCAAAATTTAAAAGTAGAGTTTCTTATTTACTGTTGAATGTTGTTACCATGTTGCTAATCCCTATTATATTTATAGCATATTTTGTAATAGAATCAGGTCTTTTGAATCATACTTACAAAGATGGATTCATAAATGCTGCAAAATATATACTGATCCAGCTTTTTGAAACTGCTAGTTTAATGCCTTGGATAGACTCGATCGTTGAATTCTTTGTATCAAATAAAGTCAGCCTACATTTAATTCTGGTTTATGTAGTATTAATTATAACCACTCTTTTGCTTTCATATTTTACAATTGAAAACATTTCCGTCAATTATTTTAAAAATGCCTTATTGGAAAATAATAAATCACAATGGAAAGGTTCAAGAGTTTATATTTCTAAAAATAAATGGAGTAATTATTTGCAAAGGGAAATATGGGTGATTCAATCTGAGGCATACTTTAAAATGCAAGTATTACTTGGGGTTTTATTAGCACCAATTATCTCAGCTATTTTACTGACGTTATTGCATTTTGATGCATTGCCGGATTTTTTGAACGTCACGAAAGACGAAACATTTGATATTTATTTTTCATATCTCGTCTTATTTTTTTGTTGTATGAATAATGTAAGTGGAACACCTTATTCCAGAGAAGGGAAATACCATTATTTATTAAAGTGTACTCCACTTGATTCTAATCTCGTATATTTTTCCAAGGTGATCATTTCATCAACAATGGGTATTATTGCTTTGCTTCTAAGTTTTCTTCTGTTTGCAATTTTTGGGTTTTGGGAAGTCGAACATTTGTTACTGTTCATGATTATTTCTGGATTGATTATTTGCTATAACTTGTTAACTCCAGTCTATGACATGAGAAATCCACTGACGGAGTGGGAAAATCCATCCGTAGCTGCGAAATCTAACACGAATGTATTAATTAGCTTGATTTATGGATTGCCCATCTTACTTATTATTGCTGCCATTCATTTTGGGCTAATTTGGTTGAATGTCCAATCGCTATTGGCGACTGTTATTGTTTTGCTGATGGTTGTAATTACAATTGTTTTATTGCTCAATCGGTTAAAAAAGGTTTTAATATAATTATTGTTAAGAGTCAACGATTTCCGACATTTGAAGCGACTATTCGGCTTTGCTTCATTCAGAGTGGTGGGTAAGATCATCGGTGTATGATTTTACCCACTATTTCTTTTTTAATTACTGAAGACCTGAGAGTTATGAACCAAACTAATAAAACAGTCTACTTCACTTGCATTCGAATGAGATTCATTATGTTGGTGGGCATCGGTTCTCACGTATAGGTAACTGGCATCAAATTTAAAAATTGGAGATATTTTTTAACAGTGAGGTTGGGACATAACTATTCCAACTATAGAAAAATCCGAACAATTCCACTCATTAGCTCCGGAAATATACTCAAGACTCCTGCGGGAGGTCGGCTAAAAACGGTCACGTCCTGTGACCAACGCCGCACGCTAACGTCCTGTGCGTCGGTCGGCCTAGGTGAGACCCCGCAGCGGGCCTTGCCCACGAGGAGGCTCACCAGCCGCTCATCAGGTGCGAAGTATATTTCCAGAGGGCTTGAAGCACTTATTGTAGATTGTTCGGATTTTATTCTTTCGATTATGTTATGTCCCAGTCTCCTTTTATGTTTGTGTAGTAAAAAATAAATTTTTGTCTATAATTCTGATTATTTTCTTATATAAAGAAAAAACATATTTTAGAATTGTGTTTAACGCTATCTATATATTGTTATTTTCCTCATATATGAAAATGTCGAGAGGTTATTGACAAATTAAATCTTAGATGATAGAATCCTATGTGAAAAAAACATATTTGAAAATTGCGTTTAAAACTAGCTACATATTGTTATTTTCCTCTTATATGACATATCGGGAAGTTAGTTATTGACACATTATATCTTAGATGATAGCGTTGCGAAAAAACAGGTAATTCAACAAGTTGATTGTCTTTGTGAGTAATTTCTCCAAACTAACAAAAAATAAAGAGGAAGTCGAAGATTGTTGAAAGAACGAAATAAAAGGCTTAGTAAATTGGATGGGATAATACAAAAAAGTATGGAAAAAAGTCCGTTAAATTTTCTGAAGAATAAGTATAGTGAAAATGTATAAAAAATATAATTCTAAATAAATATCATTTAATTA
>NZ_JAACYS010000106.1 GCF_009996845.1 Pallidibacillus pasinlerensis
AAAAACTCCCACTTGAATACTTCAAGTGAGAGTTTAGATTTTTATTTTAGAAATTCTTCTAATTCTTCAAGAGTTCCTGGTGGTGTAATTTCACCATTTAAAATTTGTTGTTCGAATTTTTCTACTTCAGCAAGTGTTTCTTCAGACATGTGGTCACCAGTAGTAGATAGTTGTACACCATCTTCTGCAAGACCATAGTTTAGCGTTTCACCTGCTGGGAAATTACCATCTTTTGCTCTGTTAGAAACGTCTTTTACCGCATTATCAACACGTTTTAATGCTGAAGTTAATGTTATGTTATGTTCACCAACAGTACCTTCATCGTATTGGTCACTGTCTACACCGATAACCCAAACATTTGCTTCTGGATCTTTTTGTTTTCTTTCTTTCGCTTCAGCAAAAACACCGTTACCTGATGCACCGGAAGCGTGGAAAATAATATCTACGCCTGCAGTATACATTTGGTTTGCAATTTGTTTACCTTTATCAGCGTTATCAAAAGCACCAACATATTGTACATCAACTTCAATATCAGGATTTACGGCATGTACACCAGCTCTGAATCCGGCTTCAAAACGCATAATTACATCACTTTCCATACCGCCTACAAAACCAACTTTATTTGTTTTTGTTTCCATAGCTGCTGCAACACCAGCTAAGAAAGAAACTTCTTGTTCTTTGAACATGATGCTAACTACGTTGTCAGCTTCAACAATGGAGTCAACAATTCCAAAATATGTATCTGGATGTTGAGTAGCAATTTCAGAAATAGGTTCTTGTAACATAAATCCAATACCAAAGATTAAGTCAAAGTTACGACGAACTAGAGTGTTTAAGTTTGGAATATAATCGGCATCGGAGTTAGATTGTAAATAATCGTAACCATTATCGCCTTTTTCTAAGTTGTTTTCTTTACCATACTCTTGAATACCTTTCCAAGCAGATTGGTTAAAGGATTTGTCATCGACGCCCCCAACGTCAGTAACCATGGCAACGGAGAAATTATCTTGTGCATTTCCATTATCACTATCTCCGCTACCTTCAGTTGACGTCTCATCAGAAGATCCTCCTCCACAAGCTGCGAGGACTAAACCAACTAATAAAACGAGTACAGATAGAAAGGAATATTTCTTTTTCTTCAACAAAATTACCCCCTTGAAAATTTTAAAAGGAAAAATCCCCCCGCATTTAAGCGGTTTCAATTTTAGATTGGTAATTTATCCCTTTTTGTTACCAGTAATAATATACCATGAAAATTTAAAAATAGGAATATATAATCTTTACAAAGTTTTAAACTTATTATGAAGAATCAATAGATTTGTATTAACATAGTAAAAATATTTTTATGAATAACCCATAAAAAGTCTGTATCAAATTATCGAAATTTGATAGTTTGATACAGACAATTTTAGTTTATTTTAAATTAATTTTTAACAGCTTTATTTTGTAATTTTTCACGTAATACCATTTGTAGTATTCCGCCATGACGATAGTAGTCAATTTCAACTTCAGAATCGAAACGTACGATTGCTTCGAATTTAACTTTATCGCCATTATCTTTTGTTGCTGTTACTTTAACAAGTTGACGTGGTTTAATGTTTTCATCGATTTGAACATCAATCACTTCATTACCTGTTAAACCAAGAGTTTCTGCACTTTCACCGTCTTTAAATTGCAATGGAAGTACACCCATTAATGCAAGGTTGGAGCGGTGAATACGTTCGAAGCTTTGAGCGATTACAGTTTTAATACCTAATAGGTTTGTACCTTTTGCTGCCCAGTCACGGGATGAACCCATTCCGTAATCGTGACCAGCAAGAACAACTAAACCAGTACCTTGTTCTTTATATTTCATAGCTGCATCATAGATGGACATAACTTCGCCAGTTGGCCAGTAAGTTGTGTAGCCACCTTCTGTTCCTGGTGCAATTTGGTTACGGATACGGATATTTGCGAATGTACCACGCATCATAACTTCATGGTTTCCACGACGGGATCCATAAGAGTTAAAGTTGCGGATTTCAACACCTTTTTCTAGTAAATATTTACCTGCTGGTGTATTTACACCAATTGCACCTGCTGGTGAAATATGGTCTGTTGTTACAGAATCACCGAATTTACCAATTACACGTAAACCCTTTAATGGTTTAACTTCTTCTGGTTCAGGTGATAAGTTTTCAAAGAAAGGAGGGTTTTGGATATAAGTAGAATCCTCATCCCAAGTGTAAAGTGGCTCATCACTTGTTTCAATTGCGTTCCAACGTTCGTTATCATCAAATACACGCTCGTATTCTTTACGGAATAAATCTGGTGTAACTGTTTTTTGAACGTATTCATTAACTTCTTCAGTTGATGGCCAAATATCTTTCAAGAATACATCGTTACCATCTTTGTCTTTTCCGATTGGATCTTTTTCTAAGTCAATATCCACTGTACCAGCTAATGCATATGCCACAACTAATGGTGGTGATGCTAAGTAGTTACCTTTTACTAATGGATGGATACGACCTTCGAAGTTACGGTTACCAGATAGTACAGATGTAACAAGTAAGTCAGAATCGGAAATCGCTTTTTCAATTTCTGGTAGAAGTGGTCCAGAGTTACCGATACATGTTGTACATCCATAACCAACTAAGTTAAAGCCAATTTGCTCTAAATAACTTAGTAGTCCAGAGTCTTGTAAGTAACCTGTAACTACTTTAGAACCAGGAGCTAATGATGTTTTTACATATTTAGGTGGTTGTAAACCTTTTTCAACTGCTTTTTTCGCTACTAGTCCTGCACCTAACATAACGTAAGGGTTAGATGTGTTTGTACAACTTGTAATCGCAGCGATTGCAATTGCACCTGTTTTCATAGTTTCTTTTGAACCGTCTGCAAATTCAACTTCTACAGTTTTGTTGAATTCTTCCTTATCTAGACCGAATCCTTGGTTTCCATAAGGTGCTACAACAGCATCACGGAAGGATTCTTTCATTTTAGATAATGGAATTAAGTCTTGTGGACGTTTTGGTCCTGAAAGGTTTGCTTCAATAGTAGATAAATCTAGTTCAATTACGTCTGTATATTCAGGTTCAACATCTGGAGTGAAGAATAAATCGTTTTCTTGTAAATATGTTTTTACAAGCTTGATATGATCCTCTTCACGACCAGTTAAACGTAAATAATCTAATGATTCTTCGTCAACTGGGAAGAAACCACAAGTTGCACCGTATTCAGGAGCCATGTTCGCAATTGTTGCACGGTCTGCAAGAGGTAGTGTAGATACACCCGGACCGAAGAACTCAACAAATTTACCAACAACGCCTTTTTCACGCAATACTTGCGTTACTTTTAATGCTAAGTCAGTTGCTGTAGCTCCATTTGGTAATTCATTAACAAGTTTAACACCGACAACTTCTGGAATTGGGAAATAAGATGGTTGTCCTAGCATTCCAGCTTCCGCTTCAATACCACCAACACCCCAACCTAATACACCAATACCGTTAATCATTGTTGTATGGGAGTCAGTACCAACTAGCGTGTCAGGGAATGCAGTGTATTCACCGTTTTCACCTTCAACCGCATGAACAACATTAGCTAAATACTCTAAGTTAACTTGGTGTACAATACCTGTTGCAGGAGGAACTGCACGGTAGTTATCGAAGGCCTTTTGTGCCCAGCTTAAGAATTGATAACGTTCTGCGTTCCGTTCGAACTCTAATTCCATGTTTACGCGTAATGCATCATTTGTACCGTATTTATCCACTTGTACAGAGTGGTCAATTACAAGATCAACTGGAATTTCAGGGTTGATTTGTTGTGGATCTCCACCCAAATCAGCCATCGCTTTTCTTAAAGATGCTAAGTCAACAACAGCTGGTACACCAGTAAAGTCTTGTAAAATTACACGAGAAGGTTTAAATGGAACTTCCCCATCTTTAACTTCCCCTGTTCCCCATTTTGCTAAGTTATCCACATGTTCCTTTGTAATTACACGACCGTCTACTTGACGTAAAACTGATTCCAATAACACACGAATGGAATACGGTAGTCGAGAAATTTTCGCGACACCAGCTTCTTCGATCGCTTTTAGACGATAGTAATGGTAACGTTTACCATTCAATTCAAAGGATTGTTTTGAATTATACAAGTTTTCTGTAGTCAAATGTATTCCCCCCTAAGGTCGATAATTCAAAAAGTTAGCTATCTATATTTAAATCTAACTTTTTCTCTAAGTTTATATTAATATAATTTAAGAGATAAGTAAATAATGAGTATTTTATTGTTATGTATAACATTTTCTTATGGTTATAATTGGAACGGTGATAAGTTAAGGTAATTACGAATATAAAAATTCGTTACATTTTTCTGTTTTCTGTAAAAATATTATTCGAATGTACTAATAAAGTTTACACAAAATTAAAATTTTACTTAGAAAGTAGTATCTAAAATGGTTAATTTTAATCGTAAAAAGCAAAAATTATGTATTATTCGTCTGTGTCGGCTAGTGATATTATTTTTACATAATGGTTTCCCGTTATAAATGTTACATTTATTATAATAGAAGAAATATAAAAAGAGACCATTCTTTGAATTAGAATAGTCTCGGTCAGTTTATTCTAGTAATTGATTCATTTTATTTATTTCACTTTGAAACTCCTCTAATTTTCTTCGTTGAATTTCACCCGCTACTTCATGAGCATTTTCAATTTGTTGTTCGGCTTCTCTAATTTCATTTTCAAGTCGTTTTAGTTGATGTCCATAATCAGCCGAGGATGTATCTAAACTTTCATAAACATCTTTTGCTTCTTCAAATCCTTGTTGTGCAGCTTGAAATGCCTGTTGTTTATCTTTATGGTATGGAAACTTTTTTGTCATTTTATTCACCCCTACTTTTAGAATAAACAAGAGGTATTTTTTTATTCGTGTATCTTCTTAAAATAAGTACATCCTAATTTTTAGGTCCCCCAATAAAATTAAAATGGAGTTGATATTCGATGGGTCAAAAAAGCAGCGCAAAAAATAACGCTAAAAATCGTCATGAAGGAACACAACAAGAACCATTGAGCGGTTCTAAAAAAGTAAAAAACCGCAACCATTCCAGACAAAATAAAAACCCAAATCATGGATTATAAATAATTTCATTTTTTCCTCACACATTTACTTGACATGCATATTATATAGATAAATGTTTTTTATTCACCTCATGTAATTGGGGGGCCAACATATGCAAGAAAAAAGCAATTTCTTTGATTGCGACGAAATGGAACATTGGTTGAATCAATACTTTTTAGATCCACTTACAAATTTTTTAGATGAAAATGTAAAGGACTAGTTATCGTCCAACGTTAGAAGTAAATGGAATGTATAGTGGATTCCAAGAAGAAGGAATTAAAACCGTTTTACCAAATAAAGCAACTGCAAAAATCACTTGTCGCTTAGTTCCAAACCAATCACCTGAAGAAATTTATGATAAGCTAGTAAATCATATTGAAAAGCATAAACCAAAAGGTGTGACTGTTAAGATTACTCCATTTGATTCCGGTGCTCCGTTTATTACACCGTTAGAGCATCCAGCAATCCAAGCGGCAGGCCGAGCGGCAGCAAAAGTTTACAATACAGAAACTGCTTATATTCGTAGCGGAGGATCAATCCCGATTGTGGCTGATTTCAATCAGATATTAAACATACCTGTAGTATTGCTCGGTTTTTCTCTTGATAGTGAAAACTTCCATGCACCGAACGAACATTTCCATCTAGAGAATTTTTATAAAGGAATGGAGACGATTTGTGAGTATTGGTATGAATTAGCAAAATTACAATTTGATTAATAAGAAACCCCATTCCTTTATTTCGGAATGGGGTTATAAGATTATTTAATAGGAATATAGTTAGATTTTTTCCTACTTTCTGTAAGGATTCGAGGTGAAACTGAAATTAATAATATTAGAACGATTAAGCAGAATAAGAAAGATCCTAGTCCAGCAGGTCCGTTAACAACGAGTGAGTACATCCAAACTGGTTGACCTTCTGGTGCGTAACTTCCCCAGAAAACAATTCCAGCAATATAATGAATGAGATATCTAGCAAAACTACCGACAAAAGTAGCTAATGTAACATACATAAAACCTTTACCTTTGTTTCCCTTTGCAAAATTTTCTTGAATTTGTCTCATAAAAATACCAGCAAAACCAACGAATGCAAATGCAACAAAGTATTCAACGATAAACTGGAACCAGTGTAAAATATAAGCATCTCCAAATATTACTTGGAGTAGTCCCCAGAGAAATCCTGACATTAATCCATATTTTAATCCCCATCGGAAAGATAAAATAAATAC
>NZ_JAACYS010000107.1 GCF_009996845.1 Pallidibacillus pasinlerensis
TTTTCATCACTTTTTTTATTCTATCAATCGGAAACGCTAATGTTGACGAGGTGAATTTAGATTTATTAAGATGGAGTTATTATTGGATTTAATGGAGGCTCAAAAATGGCTGATTGGAAAAAAATCGATGAAATTACAAAAGTTTGGATTAAGGAAGCCGGTGAACGAATTCGCACAGCATTGACGAATACATTAGAAATATCATCTAAATCGAATGCGAATGATTTAGTAACGAATGTTGACCGCGATACGGAAAAGTTTTTTATTAATAAAATTCGTGAAACCTTCCCTAATCACCGCATTTTAGGAGAAGAAGGCGGGGGAGATGAAATAGAAGACGCGAACGGTATTATTTGGGTAATTGATCCAATTGATGGTACGATGAACTTTGTCCATACACAGCGAAATTTTGCCATTTCCATCGGGATTTTTGAAGATGGGGTAGGTAAATTAGGTTATATATATGATGTAAGTCGAGATGAGCTGTTTTCAGCACAAAAAGGTGAAGGTGCCTTTTTAAATGGAAATCGCTTGGAAAACTTGCAAGAAACCTCAATTGAAACAGCCATCGTTGGTGTAAATCCATTTTGGTTAACCGAAAATAAACGAATCGATTATCATCTACTTCATAAACTCGTAAAAGATGCGAGGGGAACACGATCTATCGGTTCAGCCGCTTTAGAAATGGCAAGTGTTGCTGCAGGTTGGTTTGATGCCTATATCGCATTACGTCTTTCACCATGGGATTTCGGTGGTGGCTGGGTGATTGTTGAAGAATTAGGTGGAAAGGTCACAAGGCTTGATGGAAAACCGTTATCAATCTTAGAAAAAAGTTCTTTATTAGTAGCAAAACCAGGTGTACATGAAGTAATTGTAAACAAATATTTAAAAGAATTCGTCGAACAAAAAATTTAAATAAAAAAGGGCTAATTGTATATGCCATGCTGTTATCCAATTTATAGGTCCAGCATTAGCATACGCAGTTAGCCCTTTTTATCGCTTTTTAATCCATTTTACCTTCAGCTTGTAACCTTCTCTTACGTTGGAATCCTATTCCCATAACTACGGTCATACCAACGATAAATAGTAAGATAAGTGCTAAATTTTGATACGAGATGGAAATTGCGATTCCAATCATACAAAATACAGCTAAAAATGCATAAAGCAAAAATACCCATTCAACTTTTTTCATTATTTCTCGCCACCTTTATTTGCTAAAACATCCATCAGTTTACTCCTTAAGTATAATATAATCTTAATTAAAATGCCAAAATTAAAGAAAACGGATACAGTAAAAAAAGTGAAATTAGAAATAGTTTTTTCTTTCCTCCCACCATATGGGGTGTTATAATATGAAAGTTATTTCGATAAGAAAGCAGGCGGTAAAATGAAATTACGTGAAGATATTCGTAATATTGCGATTATAGCGCACGTTGACCACGGAAAAACAACAATGGTTGACTCTTTACTTAAACAATCAGGGATTTTCCGTGCCAACGAACATGTAGAAGAAAGAGCAATGGATTCAAATGATATCGAACGTGAACGTGGAATTACAATTTTAGCTAAAAATACAGCTGTTCAATATAAAGATGTAAAAATTAATATTTTAGATACACCTGGACACGCGGATTTTAGTGGTGAAGTTGAACGGATTATGAAATTAGTCGATGGTGTATTATTAATTGTCGATTCTTATGAAGGTGTTATGCCACAAACTCGTTTTGTTTTGAAAAAAGCATTAGAACAAAATGTAACACCGATTGTTGTTGTAAATAAAATTGATAAAGAAGCGGCTCGTCCAGAAGAAGTCGTTGATGAAGTATTAGATTTATTTATTGAACTTGATGCAACTGACGAACAATTAGATTTCCCAGTTGTATATGCATCTGCGATGAATGGAACAGCTAGTCTTGATCCAGATCCAGCCAACCAAGATGAAAATATGCAAGTTTTATTTGAAACAATTTTAGAACGAATTCCAGCACCAATTGATAATCGCGATGAACCTTTACAAATGCAAGTCGCATTACTTGATTATAATGATTTCGTTGGTCGTATCGGTATTGGACGTGTATTCCGTGGTACGATGCGTGTTGGTGAATCTGTATCATTAATGAAATTAGATGGTACGGTGAAAAACTTCCGTGTAACAAAATTATTTGGATTCTTAGGATTAAAACGTGTTGAAATTGAAGAGGCATATGCTGGAGATTTAGTTGCCGTATCAGGTATGGAAGATATTAACGTTGGTGAGACAATTACGCCAACAGATCATCAAGAAGCACTACCTGCACTACGTATTGATGAACCGACTTTAAAAATGACTTTCCGTGTTAACAATAGTCCCTTTTCCGGAAAAGAAGGTAAATGGGTAACGGCAAGAAAAATTGAAGAACGTCTAAATACGGAATTACAAACAGACGTAAGTTTACGTGTTGAATCAATTGACGCTGATTCTTGGATCGTTTCCGGTCGTGGTGAATTACATTTATCAATATTAATTGAAAATATGCGCCGTGAAGGATATGAACTTCAAGTATCAAAACCTCAAGTAATTTTAAAAGAAATTGATGGAAAATTACATGAACCGTTTGAACGTGTTGTCATTGATACTCCTGAAGATACAGTTGGTTCTGTTATTGAATCCCTTGGGCGCCGTAAAGGTGAAATGATTGATATGATTAATAACGGGAAAGGGCAAGTTCGTTTAATTTATTTAGTACCATCCCGTGGTTTAATTGGTTACAATACGGAATTAATGTCTTTAACAAAAGGTTTCGGTATTTACAACCACTCCTTTGAAAAATATATGCCGAAGTTATCAGGAACAGTTGGTGGTCGTTTACGTGGTGTGCTTGTTTCAGTGGAAAACGGTACAGCAACAACTTACGGTATTATGCAAGTAGAAGACCGCGGGACAATCTTCGTTGAACCAGGTACTGAAGTTTATGCTGGTATGATTGTTGGAGAACATAACCGGGAAAATGATTTAACAGTTAATATTTGTAAAACAAAACATCAAACTAACGTACGTTCTGCAACGAAAGATCAAACAACGGTTATTAAAAAACCACGTATTTTTACATTAGAAGAAGCTCTACAATATATTGATGATGATGAATATGTGGAGGTAACACCAGAATCAATTCGTATGCGTAAACAAATTTTAGATAAAAACCAACGTGAAAAAGCAGCGAAAAAGAAAAAGAATGCTTAATGATTAAAAGAGGGATTCCTAAAATTTAGGGATCCTCTTTTTTTTACAAAAATAAAAATTTCATGTAATATGAACTTATAGAAAGAAATTTGGGAAAATTTGGTCAAAACAAAGGGGAGAGTTCAATTGATTGAAGAGAGATTGACTTTTTTCGCAGCACTATACCGTGTATCAGAAAATCCAGATCAAGGTATGTTATTGTTATATGGGACAATAGTTGTGTTGAGTATAATTGCCTATAACCTAGGTTTTTCACATAAATTACCTTTGTTAAAGTCATTGGTTGTTTATGCGGTCCTCTTTTTAGGCTGTACGATTTTAAGTTTTTTAGGAGTATTTTTACCGATAGCAGAAGGACTAGCTGTTATTTGTGCGGTGTTATTAATTTATCGGATACGGCGTTATATTGAAAATAAAAATAAAAAATCGATTGAAGTTTGAGGTTCGATATCACTTTTCTACCAATTGAGTTGATTTATGTTATACTAAACCTATCCATTATATTTGGAGGTTTAACTGTGAAAGTTCAATGTGTTATTTGTGATGTTATTGAAGAAATTGAAGATGATTCTTCCCTTGCAAAAATGTTAAGAAACCGTCCGATTCATACATTTATGTGTGATGATTGTAATGAACGAATTACGAAACGAACCCTGGAGCGGCTTGCGACAGGTAAGTTTAGATTATATCGAGATAAAAAAGATGAAGATGATTGGTAATTTGTAATATGAAGAAAAAAGAGAGCTGTCCTAATGTTGGGACAGCTTTTTTGATTACACTTGGCGAGGAGAAATTGTGCAAAATTATTCTTCCTTCTTTTCTTTTTCCATATTTGACTGTTTGTTTTGGATATCATCTAACTCTCGTGCATCTTTATTGTTTGTTTCTTTTTTTGGCTCTTCCATTTGTTTTTCAGCATCAGGTGTTTGCAAATCTCCTGGAATCTCAGGCATTAGTCTACCAGTAATATCGGATAATTCATTTAAAATGCCTTCAATTGGTCTTCCATTTTTTATATCTTCGTATATTTCATCAATTCGAGCCATAAAATCTGGGTCTGCTACAACAATAGCATTTGCTCCCATCGGATCCTTTTTCAATGCTTCCGCAACGGCATATTTTATTGCTCCAACTTTTGAGCGATCAAGATCCTTATCGACATCAATACCAACGATCGCAAATCTCCCAATGGCAACAGCAGTAGCTCGGTTCACTTCGGGAACGCTACCAGCTAAGTTTGCCAAATGTTGAGAGATTTTCTGACTATCTTCTAACTGAATATCATCATGTGGTGAATTTTTTACATTCATAAATTGATTTGTCTCTTTTCGTGCCGTGTCTGGTTCATTCGCTTCGTTTTTACTATTACATCCAGATATGAATAATACAGTGGTTAACAAAAGAAAAACGATATACTTTTTCAAAATACCCACCTCAATCTAAATTGGTTTACAGTTAGTTTTTGTAACATGAGGATTATTATGCATGGAAAATGGAGAACATAGAGGGGGCGTGGTGAACAAATATTGGTGAAAATGAGCTTAGGGTGTCATTGAAAGTGTGTTTCGTAAACAGTCGAGGTGATAATAGAAATGAAATGTTATTGATTGAGCCACTCGTTAATTTGAGATGAAATTTGGCCCAAAATGTTATCGATAGCGCTTCTCGTTGACATTATGAAAAGGAGATAGGC
The DNA here is from genome assembly GCF_009996845.1 of Pallidibacillus pasinlerensis. GTDB lineage: Bacteria > Bacillota > Bacilli > Bacillales > Caldibacillaceae > Pallidibacillus > Pallidibacillus pasinlerensis. The sequence goes on from NZ_JAACYS010000107.1 coordinate 4,914, forward strand.
CAGAAATGTCATCGACAGAACGTCTCGTGGACATTTTGAGGGAAGATAAAGCAAGAAATGTCATCGACAGAGCGTCTCGTGGACATTTTGAGCGAAAATAAAGCAAGAAATGTCATCGACAGAGCGTCTCGTGGACATTTTGAGAGAAAATAAAGCAAGAAATGTCATCGACAGAGCGTCTCGTGGACATTTTGAGCGAAAATAAAGCAAGAAATGTCATCGATAGAGCGTCTCGTGGACATTTTGAGCGAAAATAAAGCAAGAAATGTCATCGATAGAGCGTCTCGTGGACATTTTGAGGGAAGATAAAGCAAGAAATGTCATCGACAGAGCGTCTCATGGACATTTTGAGAGAAAATAAAGCAAGAAATGTCATCGATAGAGCGTCTCGTGGACATTTTGAGCGAAAATAAAGCAAGAAATGTCATCGACAGAGCGTTTCGTGGACATTTTGAGGGAAGATAAAGCAAGAAATGTCATCGACAAGGCATCACGTAGACATTTTGAGAAGAAAAAGAGTATAAAATGTCCAATAGGCTCATCCCCATTGCTCCAAAGCGTGAGAGTTTCCCCATATTTACAAATAAAAAAGGACTGTCACCCAGTCCTTCTGCAAAATTAATCAATTATAAACCCAGTAACATCAGTAATTGGATTATCTAAATTCGATCCGTCTTTAAACAACACATGTACAGGTCCGTCTTCTTTCAAAGGTTTACCTTTATTCGAGAACTTCAAAATCACTTCTTCCAGCTTTTCTAAAGGAAGTTCGACATTTTCACCGTCTCTAACTTCGAATATAATTTTAGTAGCTTCCGGATGTGGTTCTGCATTATTTACAAATGGTTCAAGTGGGATACCGAATGTCCCCGTTAACATTTTCGTTTTTTGATATTGTTTCTCTGATATTAATGTTGGTGGATTGTATGCGCCTTCACGAACTCCGCGATGCCAATATTCAGAAGCTTTATCTTCATAAGAGATTCCTTCTTCTTGATTTGTTTCCCCATTTGAAAAATATGTATCTAAATCAATTTTACGATCGTCAAATATCCATGAACCAGAGTCTAGTGTAATCGTAAATTTTGTTTTCCCCTTAATAATAAGTATTTGTTCCATGTTGACACCTCATCCCGAATTGTTAGTCTTTTTCTAAATCTGTAAGTCCATAAGAAAAGTATACACGAAAAATAAAAGCGTTGCCAATTAAAAGAAAGAGATTGTTTTGTGATATAATAATTTGTACGCATTTATTAGATTATCATTTTTTTTAGAAAAATAAAAAAGTGACGAAAAAATCTTCCAATTAAATTTATAAAACTTCTTACTTAATC
>NZ_JAACYS010000108.1 GCF_009996845.1 Pallidibacillus pasinlerensis
ATGGATTTTTAGAAGCCTTATAGGAAAGCATTTGCTTTAATCCATAGTATGATGAATAATAAATATGATAAAATATATATTCATGATCCTGAACTTATAACTTTTATTCGGTATTAATCGTATTAAATATTAGAAAGTTTTTAGAAAAAATGAAGGCGGTGGAAAGATGATTGTTTTAAAATCGAAACGTGAAATTGAAGCGATGCATGAAGCGGGTAAATTACTTGCTTCTTGTCATAGAGAAATTGCAAAAATGATTAAACCAGGAATTAGCTCCTGGGATATTGAAATGTTTGTTCGTGAATATTTAGAAAAACATGGTGCAACACCTGAACAAATTGGCTATCGTGGTTATGAGTATGCTACTTGTGCAAGTATAAATGATGAAATTTGTCACGGTTTCCCAAGAAAGACTCCGTTAAAAAACGGTGATATTGTAACAATCGATATGGTAGTAAATTTAAAAGGTGCGTTAGCTGATTCAGCCTGGACATATGCAGTAGGAGAAGTTTCCGAAGAAAATAAAAAGTTAATGGAAGTTACAAAAAATGCTTTATATAAAGGAATTGAACAGGCAAAAGTTGGTAATCGAATTGGTGATATTGGCCATGCAATTCAAACATATGTTGAAGGTGAAGGTTTTTCAGTAGTACGTGATTTTATCGGTCATGGTATCGGACCTTCCATGCATGAAAAACCAGATGTACCGCACTTTGGTTTACCTGGTAAAGGACCCCGTTTACGTGAAGGTATGGTTATTACAATTGAACCTATGGTTAATGTTGGGACATATTTTTCGAAAATGGATCCGAATGGATGGACTGCTCGTACCGTTGATGGTAAAAATTCAGCTCAATATGAACATACGATTGCAATTACGAAAGATGGTCCAATCATTTTAACTGACCAAGATAATGTAGAATAACAAAAACTCCTGGACATAAGAGTTCTGAATAGGACTCAGAGTTTCCAGGAGTTTTTGTTTCCACATTTTTAGAATGAGACTAGGTAAATATTATTTATTACGTAAATTTCCTAATTCTTCAGCGAGCGCTTGGATTTCAGCAGAGGAAAAATTGTCTCTTCTCATAACTAATTCATAAATATCAACGAGTTCTTCATAACGATCTTCATTAATTTCGCTTGATTTAAATGCGGACATAGTCATAAAGTTAAGTTTTTCTAGGATGCCATTTAACATAAATTCGATGTTTTCTTTGCTTTTAACAGATAAATTCATGTTTACGTTCCTTTCTAATATGTTTTGTTTCTATCTTAACACAGGTTGAAAAAGTTGTAATGATTTTAAACCAATGTAAATTATCAAATTTTGATATAATGCTAATTAGATACTGATTATTAATAATTTTATTAAGGGTGAGGAAAATGATTCGTGTATTATTTGTTTGTTTAGGTAATATTTGCAGATCTCCAATGGCTGAAGCTGTTTTTCGTCATTTAGTAAAAAAAGAAGGGTTGCAAGATAAGATTGAAGTTGACTCTGCAGGATTAGGAAGTTGGCATGTTGGTAATCCACCTCATCGTGGTACTTGTGATATTTTAGATCAACATAATATCTCTTATGACGGTTTAGTGGCTCGACAATTTCAAACAGAGGATTTACACCAGTTTGATTATATTGTTGCAATGGATAATGACAATATCGCTGGAATTAATCGGTTGAAACGGGAAAATCCTCGTGCTCAAGTAGCAAAGTTAATGGATTTTGTTAAAGAAGCGAGGGAAAGTGAAGTTCCAGATCCGTATTACACCGGAAATTTTGATTATGTATATTCATTAGTTACTGAAGGCTGTCAGGCGTTGTTGGAACATATTAAAGCAGATAAGGGAATTGAGTAAGAAGGGTTGTGAATCTATGTCATCGAACAAGTTTTGGAAGGGCGTTGTAATTGGTGCCATTGTTGGTGGAGCGGTTACTCTATTCAATAAAGATGTGCGAGAACAGGTTGCAGAAGATGGGAAAAGGGTTGGTGCGAAAATTAAAAATGTAGTGTCTAATCCAAAGCAAACCGTAGAATGTGTGCAAAATAAGGTAAATGAAATCACACAGGCATATAAAAATTTTAGCGAAGATTTACAGTTTATCACAGAAAAAGCAAATGAAATTAAAAGTTTAAGTCAAGAAACAATTAATACGATTCAGGAGTTAAAGGAATCGGATAATAATGAAAATAACGTTTCTCAAACACCGCATTAAAAAGTTACATAAACTCATATTTAATTGTATTATGTACAAATTAATCATTAAGGGCAATTTTACAATAAACTAGGTGATTCTAATGGGGATAAAAAAGATTATTGAACGGTTTAAACATAATTGGTTTGTTAGGCTCTTTATTCGCATTGAAAAACACGAGGCACTGGGGTATTCTGCCCAGTTAGCCTATTTTTTTCTTTTATCGTTATTTCCGTTATTAATTACAATTTTTTCGCTCTTACCGTATTTACCGATTGAGCAACACCACATTATGTATTTTCTTGAAGACTTTGCTCCTGGAGAAACGTTAGATTTCATAAGGGGGAACCTAGAAGAGATTTTTGAAAGTCAAAGTGGTAGTCTACTGTCCTTCGGTATTATCGCAACTCTTTGGGCAGCATCAAACGGGATGAATGCGGTAATTCGTGCTGTCAATCGTGCCTATGAAATTGAAGAAAATCGGCCTTTTTTTATTGTTCGTGGTATGTCGGTAATTTTAACGATTGTAATGATTTTCGTCTTTTTAGTAGCGCTACTAATACCTATCTTTGGAAGAAGCATCGGTGAGTATTTGTTTTCAAAGCTTGGGAAAACAAATGAATTTATTAATATGTGGACAACTTTACGTTGGTTGATTAGTTCAGTTATTCTCTTTATCGTATTTAGTGTCGTTTATACGATTACACCGAATCGGAAAATAAGATGTGTTACGGTTTTACCCGGTGCCTTATTTTCAACAATTGGTTGGGTAGTAGCATCTTTTGGTTTTTCTTTTTACGTGAATAATTTTGGTAATTATACATTGATGTACGGAAGTTTAGGGGGCATTATTGTTTTAATGATTTGGTTTTATTTATCAGGTGCGATCCTCATTATTGGAGGAGAGATTAATGGATTAAATGATGAAATCAAAGGTGGAAAAAAGTGTAATTAATAAAAGGATGAAAAACGCGTTACTAAGATGGACTTGCGATAAAAAATGGGGGGCTGTCCAAAAAGTCAATTTTTAGACATTATTGATGGAATTATTCGGTACTTTGGCGGACGCTTTCCACGGGCACGGCCTCAGCCTCCTCAACGCACAAGCGCGTTTGCGCAGGTCTATAGGCTCGTGCTGTTCCCGCTGGAGTCGCCGCCAATTTCCTCATCAAAGATCTGTATTTTCTACTTTTCGGACAGCCCCTCACTAAAATTATGACTTTAATAACCTTAAGCTATTTAAAATAACTAAAATCGTACTACCTTCATGACCGATGACACCTAATGGTATATCGATTGTTTGGAGAAAGTTAGATAATACTAATAGGATAATTACACTAATGGAAAAAGTGAGATTTTGTTTTACGATGCGATTCATTTTTTTCGATAATTGAATGGCTTTTGCAATTTTTGATAATTCGTTTTTCATTAAAACGACATCAGCAGTTTCAAGTGCAACATCAGTACCTTCACCCATTGCAATCCCGACATTTGCAGTTGCAAGTGCAGGGGCATCATTAATCCCATCGCCAACCATTGCTACTGTTCCGTAGTTTTGTTTTATTCTTTTTATTTCATCTACCTTTTGTTCAGGTAAACATTCGGAAATGTATTGATTAATTCCGATCTCATTGGAAATAGCTTTCGCGGTGTTTTTATTGTCACCCGTTAGCATAATTGCTTTTACACCGAGTTTTTGTATATGTTGAATGGCATCTTTTGCTTCTTGGCGAAGGACATCTTTTAATGCAAACAGTCCAACGAACTCATTGTTTTTTTGTACATAAACAATCGTTTTACCTTCTGATGCTAAAATGTTCGGTAAGTCATCTTTAAAGTATGGCTTTTTGTCCATAAACTCTTTTTTACCAATTTTCCAAGTATCTCCACTAATTTTTCCTTGAATTCCCCATCCACTAACATCTTCAACATAATCAGGTTCAATTAGATCCACATTATTTTTGACATGACTGAATTGGACAATAGCCTTTGCCAACGGATGGTTTGATTGCTTCTCAATTGAAGCAACACATTGTAATATATGATGTTTTTCCTTTTCAAATTCGTCAGTAACAATAAAATTCGTTACTTCTGGCTTTCCTTTAGTTAATGTACCGGTTTTATCGAAGGCAATAGCTTTAAGGTTACTTAAGTTTTCTAAGTAAACCCCACCTTTAAATAAAATACCGTTACGTGCACCGTTCGAAATTGCAGATAAAACAGCCGGAGTAATTGAGGCGACAACTGCACAAGGAGAGGCAACAACAAGGAGTACCATCGCACGATAAAATGATTCATTCCAACTCCAATTGAACAAATAGTGAGGAAGGAACATCATTAATCCGACCGCAATTAAGACAATATAAACATACTTCGCTTCAAAACGGTCAATGAATTGTTGAGAAGGAGATTTATCGTTTTGAGCATGTTGAACGAGTTCGATAATTTTTTGAAAAAGAGTTTCGTTATTAGGTTTTGTAATTTTTACATGAATTGCACCACTGCCGTTTACGGTACCAGCAAACACTTCATCTTGTTGCCCTTTTGTTACAGGCATTGATTCTCCTGTAATCGCTGCTTCGTCAACACTTGTCCGTCCTTTTGTGATAATACCGTCAGCAGGGATTTGTTCACCGGGTTTTACTAAAATGTAATCTCCAACCTTTAACTTTTCCACCGATACTCTCTGTTCAACACCGTCATAAATTAACCAGGCTTCTTTTGGTTGTAAGTTCATTAGCGCTGTTAATTCCTTATGACTTTTGCTTGTCGTATATGACTCCAAAGCACCACTTACAGCAAATATAAAAATTAAAATGGCACCTTCTTCCCAATAGCCAATAATTGCCGATCCGATGGCTGCTAAAATCATTAAAATTTCTACATTAAGAGATTTATTTTCAATCGTTTCGGTAATTCCTTCCTTTGCTTTAAAAAATCCTCCGATGACGTATGCGATTAGAAAAAAGGTAATTGAAGCAACTTCCAGTTCATATTTTGCTAATAACCAACCGATAAAGATGAAAATCCCACTTACAATCGCGAAAAAAATTTCTAATTTTGTTTCATATACTTCAAATTTCCCCTTAAAAGTAGAGTCATTCTTTTTTGCTTTAACTCTGTCAATATTAGCTTCCATTTTGATTTCTCCTTTCTAATTGAGAATGAAAGTCCCTCTCGTTTAAAAGTTAGGTTTTTAATTGAGAATAAAAATCATAATCAATAAACCTAGATATATCATAGTGTCATATAAAATTATAAGTTGAAACTTTAAATTTATTTTAACATAAAATGAATAAAAATAAAGTGGTTTATAGATTATAATTATAATAATTTTAATATAATAATTAAT
>NZ_JAACYS010000109.1 GCF_009996845.1 Pallidibacillus pasinlerensis
TTTGGGCAAATATATTGACACAGAATCTAGTTCCCAACATACCTTCTATTTACTTGCCAATCGAACGATTGATGGATTAATGCATAAAGAGCGATTAAAACTTGCACTAGTTGCTTCATATAAAAATAAAACGCTTTTTAAACAGTTCATAAAACCATTTACTGACTGGCTAAGTAAAGCAGAACAAGAAACATTACAATTACTTGGGGCGATGGTTAAATTTACATATTCACTTGACGCGACAAAACGTCAAGCGATTAAAGATATAAAAGTAGAAATAGTAGAGAAAAATATAATGATTACTTGTTTTTCTAAAAAAGAAGCAATGGCAGAACAATATGAAGCTGAAAAAAACAAAAAACAATTAGAAAAAACATTAAAACAGGACATCCAATTACTTTTTTATTAAAATCTTGGCAATTTATTGAAGGGGAATTAAAATGGACAAAGTTAATGAGTATTTAAATGACAATATCAACTTAGATAATCCTTCGTATTACAACAACCGTGAATTAAGCTGGCTCGAATTTAATAAAAGAGTTTTACAAGAAGCGTTTGATGAATCCAATCCATTGTTAGAACGATTAAATTTTTTAGCGATATGTTCTTCAAACTTAGACGAATTTTTTATGGTAAGAGTAGCTGGGCTGAAAGATCAAGTTGATGCTGGCTTTAATAAACCGGAAAACAAGGCTGGTCTTAAACCAAGTCAACAATTAAAACAAATTTCTATCGTAAATCATCAATCTGTTTATAAACAATACGAATGTTATAAAGCGCTCATCAAACTCCTTGAAAAAGAAAATATTTATCTTACAACAATTGACGAGTTAACAGAAATTGAATTAAGGAACTTGGAGGAGTATTTTGATGAATATATTTTTCCAGTATTAACACCGTTAGCGATCGATGCTTACTCCCCTTTTCCTAAATTACTTAATAAGTCTATTAATTTAGCGGTGAATTTACAATCTGATACATCAAATGAGAAAGAAAATGCCATTGTTCAAATTCCTGCTTTACTCGACCGATTTATTCAAATTGGCAACGAACATAAATACGTTTTATTAGAAGACGTTATTAGCTTTTATTTACATAAATTATTTTATGGATATTCTGTTCTTTCTATATCAGAGTTTCGGATTACAAGAAATGCGGACTTAACAATTCATGAAGAAGGTGCACGAGATCTTTTAAAAGAAATTGAAAAGGAATTAAAAAATCGCAAATGGGGAGCAGCTGTACGCTTAGAAGTACGAGAAGGTAAATATAATCATTCTACAATTGAATTTTTGTTAAATGTATTAGAAATACATGAAAAGGATTTATATATCGTTGATGGCCCATTAGATCTAACTTTTTTATTCAAATTTTATAAACGGTTAAAAGATGATTATGACTATTTAGTTTACGAACCGTTAGTTCCACAGCCAGCACAAGATATTTTACCAAATGAATCAGTATTTGAAGCCGCTCGGAAAAGGGACATATTTTTACATCATCCTTTTGAATCGTTTGAACCGGTCGTAGAACTAATTACAGAGGCGGCCAAAGACCCGAATGTTTTAGCGATAAAGCAAACGTTATATCGAGTTAGTGACGATTCACCAATAATTGAGGGATTAAAACTAGCCGCTGAAAATGGGAAACAAGTAATGGTGTTAGTTGAATTAAAAGCCCGTTTTGATGAAGAAAATAATGTTCAATGGGCAAAAGAATTAGAACGAGCCGGCTGTCATGTTGTTTATGGGATTGAATTTTTAAAAACCCATAGTAAAATCACCCTTGTCGTTCGTAAACATGAAGAAATAATCGAACGTTTCGTTCATTTAGGTACTGGAAATTACAATGATAAAACAGCTAAAATATACACCGATATGGGGATTATTACGACGAAAAGAAAGTTCGGCGTCGATGCTACGAACTTTTTCAATTATATAAGTGGTTTCTCAAAGAAGCCTGATTTTTTCCATCTTTATATGGCCCCATTTGATATAAGGGACAAACTTATCGATTTAATTGATGATGAAATTAAATATCAAAAACGATTTGGCAACGGGCATATTATCGCCAAAATGAACTCCTTAACAGATAAAAAATTAATTAAAAAGATGTATGAAGCTTCTCAAGCAGGTGTAAAAATTGAATTAATTGTTCGTGGTGTTTGTTGTTTACGTCCGGGTATTGAAGGGGTTAGTGATACGATTACCGTTCGAAGTATCGTTGGTCGTTTCCTTGAACATAGTCGTATTTATTATTTCCATAGCAATGGTCTTGAAAAAGTATATTTATCATCTGCTGATATGATGACAAGGAATATGGAAAAAAGGATTGAACTAATGTTTCCAATTTATGAAAGTTCTATAAAGAGTCGCATTATGGAGATTTTGGCGCTTCAACTTAAAGATAATGCTAAAGCAAGGGAACAAAAAAATGATGGTTCTTACGAATATGTGGCGCGGAAAGATAATGATGAAATAGTAAATAGTCAAATGATCTTGTTTAAAATGGCCTATCAAGGTACGGAAAAGCGAGAATATTTTTAGGGGCTAGTTAATAGCCCCCTTTTCGTTGACAAATTAATCTTCACTTATACTTTTAAGCGCAATTGCAAAATCGTTTGTCGGCTGATTACAATGAAAATTTTCACAAACATAAACGGTTGGTTTTTGATCTATCATTTTATAATCCTTCGCAAACGGTACAACATCATTAAACTTAGTTCCAACTAATAAATGAATATGTGGATTATACTCTTTTTGTATTAACTGAATTAATTCATTTTCTATCTTATATTTTTCAGGTTGAATTAACACAACTTCTTTCATTTTTTGCCTAGTTAACAAAAATGCTTGCAACATCATACTATGACCTTGCGGATATTCGGATATGTCGCTTGCAAATGTATCAAAAATTTGTTGTACTTTTTCATCAAACGTATAATCACCCGTTAACTTTGCTAAACGCAATAATTGGAGGGTTGCTACACTGTTTCCTGATGGTAATGCCCCATCATAAGAGTCTTTTTGATTAATTAATAGTTTTTCATCGTCATGACCATTAAAGAAGAACCCGCCATTTTCTTTATCCCAAAACAATTCAATCATTGAATTGGCCAAGTATTTAGCTGATGCTAAATACTCTATTTTAAATGTTGTTCGGTAAAGTTCGACATACCCCCAAAGGAGATAGGCATAATCATCGAGGAAAGCTTTTTGTTTTACTTCCCCATCTCGATAACGAACCATTAATCGACCATCTTTAAATAAGTTTTCTTCGATGAACTTGATTGCTCGCTCAGCTTTTTCAATATAACGATCATTATCGAATGCTCTTGCTGCTTGAGCTATCGCTGCGATCATTAGACCGTTCCAAGAAGTTAAAATTTTATCGTCTTTAAACGGATGAACACGTTTTTCACGGGCTAAAAATAGCACTTTACGAGCGTTTTCTAAATCATCTATTAAATGAGTTTCATCAATACCTTTTTGTTCAGCAATTTCAGATAGATTTTTACCAATTAAATTCGGTATACTTTTTCCTTCAAAATTTCCTTCATCCGTAACATCATAAACTTCGCAAAATAACGAACCAAGTTGTTCACCTAATACTTCTTTTATTTCATCTGGACTCCAGACGTAAAAACGTCCTTCTTCCCCTTCTGAATCAGCATCTTCTGCAGAATAAAATCCACCTTCAATATGCTGCATATCTCGTGTTACATACGTAATAATTTCTTCCGCAATTTTTTTGTATCTCGGTTCCTTCGTCAACTGATAGGCTTCGGTATAAGCAATCGTTAAAAGGGCATTGTCATATAACATTTTTTCAAAATGGGGTACTAAAAATTTATCATCTGTTGAATATCGCGCAAATCCGAAACCTATATGATCGTAAATTCCACCATCCGCAAGTGCATCTAACGTTTTTGTTGCCATTTGTAATGCTTCATCATTTTCATAAAATTTGGCATACATAAGTAAATAAGACAAATTATGTGGCATTGGAAACTTTGGTGCTTCACCAAAACCACCGTATGTTTGATCAAAAGAACTTTTTAAAAGTCGAAAGGCTCGATGTAACGTTTCTTCATTCAATGCCTTGCCACTTTGTTTTTCCTGTGTTTTCTTTAGAGCTTCTGTTACTTGCCGGCTCACGTTTTTAATTTGTTCTGGGTTATTTTTATACTGATTATATAAATTAATAATAATCTCTTTAAAACCAGGCATCCCATAACGACTTTCCCGGGGAAAATACGTCCCAGCATAAAACGGTATTTTATCTGGGGTCATAAAAATACTCAGTGGCCAGCCACCATGCCCTGTCATCATTTGACAGACAAGCATATAAATTGAATCGATATCTGGACGTTCTTCCCGATCTACTTTAATTGAAATAAACCGTTCATTTAACAATTTTGCAATCTCTTCATTTTCAAATGACTCCCGTTCCATCACATGACACCAATGGCAAGTAGAGTAGCCAATACTAAGAAAAATTGGTTTGTTTTCTTCTTTCGCTTTTTCAAAAGCTTCTTCTCCCCACGGATACCAGTCCACTGGATTGTATGCATGTTGAAGCAGATACGGACTTTTTTCATGAATTAACCTGTTCGGTTTTTGTTGGTTATTCATTTAATCCCTCCTTTTTAACATTCACTTATATAAGGTTATCCTCTTTACTAACACATTATCACTATTTCACCTATAAAAGGGAGTATTACACTCACGTAAAAGTAGAAAGCTTTCAAACCTACAATTGGGTATTTATGGTAATATAATGATATGATTTTTGAATATTTTTATTATAAAAATATTGATAGTTTTTAAGAGTTAAGTGGAAGTTGATCACAGATAGAAAGAAAAATACTTATATTTAGGATTTGGTTATATAGGACTAATTTTAATTGGTTTAGCTGTGATTCGATATTTAGAGGAGATTAAAAAGTTCTTATTTATATTCATTGTATTATTCAAGATTTTATGGTACGTTTCAAAAGAAAATATATTTTTTAAGGATTGATCTCATGCTTTATCTGTCACTAATTATTCCAGCTATTATGGCAATTATTGTAATTTTTATCCGAATGAAAGCGACAAAGTATCCAGTAACAAAAAAGAAAATTATTTTACCACCTATTTTTATGAGTACCGGTTCCCTAATGTATATTTTTCCATACTTTCGTATCTCCCTTTTACAAGTGTTAGAGGCGCTTGGTGTTGGTATTTTGTTGTCCATCTTTTTAATTGTAACAACGAAATTTGAAATTAATCAAAATGAGATTTATTTAAAACGATCAAAGGCTTTCCCAATAATATTATTTTCATTACTTATCGTACGGATTGGTTTGAAGTTATATTTAACGCAAACGATAGATGTTGGGGAACTCGGAGGGATGTTCTGGGTATTAGCTTTCGGAATGATTGTACCGTGGCGAATTGCTATGTACTTTCAATATGTAAAACTTGAAAAGCGAATACAAGCCACTTAAGTAGTAAAAAAAT
>NZ_JAACYS010000011.1 GCF_009996845.1 Pallidibacillus pasinlerensis
TGAATATGTTTAGTGGATTATTTTCTAGGGCTTGTTTTATGGCGAAGTGACTATTGAGATGGGGCTAATGGACAATTCAGGGGGTTTTTATTTGAAATGTCCGTGAGATTAATTCTATTGGACAATTGGAGCTTTTGCTGGGTGAAATGTGTTTGAGATTACTCTTATTGGACAGTTTGTGAGATTTTTCAGCGGTAAATGTCCACGAGAATGCTTTTATTGGACAGTTTGAACTTATTTTTATCTCGAAATGTCTTCGAGAATCTTCCTCGGGGACATTTCTAGCTACTTTCTATCTCAAAGTGTCTTCGAGATCCTTTCTCGTGGACATTTCAAACTACTTTTCGTCTCAAAGTGTCTTCGAGAAACTTGCTCGTGGACATTTCAAACTACTTTCCACTTCAAAATGTCTTCGAGATCCTTTCTCGTGGACATTTCAAACTACTTTCCACTTCAAAATGTCTTCGAGATACTTTCTCGTGGACATTTCAAACTACTTTTCGTCTCAAAGTGTCTTCGAGAAACTTGCTCGGGGACATTTCAAACTACTTTCCACTTCAAAATGTCTTCGAGATCCTTTCTCGTGGACATTTCAAACTACTTTCCACTTCAAAATGTCTTCGAGAACCTTGCTCGGGGACATTTCAAACTACTTTCCACTTCAAAATGTCTTCGAGATCCTTTCTCGGGGACATTTCAAACTACTTTTCGTCTCAAAGTGTCTTCGAGATCCTTTCTCGGGGACATTTCAAACTACTTTCCATCTCAAAATGTCTTCAAGAAACTCTATCATGGACATTTCAAACTTCTTTCCACTTCAAAATGTCTTCGAGATCCTTTCTCGGGGACATTTCAAACTTCTTTCCACTTCAAAATGTCTTCGAGATCCTTGCTCGGGGACATTTCAAACTACTTTTCGTCTCAAAGTGTCTTCGAGAACCTTGCTCGTGGACATTTCTAGCTACTTTCTATCTCAAAGTGTCTTCGAGATCCTTTCTCGGGGACATTTCAAACTTCTTTCCACTTCAAAATGTCTTCGAGATCCTTTCTCGTGGACATTTCTATCTACTTTCCATCTCATAAAGTCATCGAAACTCGTTCTCGAACTCATTTTAAGCTAAATCACACCTTGAAATGTCATCGACACCAAATCTCACCTACATCGCCCAGCAAAAATCCCCATCACAAACTATCCCCGAGGAGTCTCAATCACCACACTAATCTTTTAATATGATAATGCGGATGGGCAAATTCAATCTTCTCAAATGTAATTTTAAAAAACAAAGTCTCTTCTAATCGCGCCAAATGCCCCTTATACTCACCGCTAAAATAAGCAACAACATCTTCCGTCGCTTCAACAATCACTTCCGAATAGTCGCCGTCCTTATATTCCCACAGTTCCCTTTCAAGTTGAAAAGCTACAGTAGCAGGCGAAGAAACAACTCCTGTGCCTTGACAGGTAGGACATTGCACCATCAGCTTGTCCTGGAGGCTCGGCTTTGCTCGTTTTCTCGACATTTCCAAAACGCCAAGTGAGGTAAATCCATATATAATCGTCCGCTCTGTATCACGTTGAAGTTCCTCACGCAAGATTCGAATTAAGGCTTGACGATCCTGTTCCCTTTCCACATTAATAAAATCAATAAAAATATTACCGCCGATATTCCTTAAACAAATTTGTCTTGCAATCTCAATCGCAGCTAGACGATTCGTTTCCATTACAGCAGTCTCTTTTTCACTATACCCAGTAAATTTTGCGGTATTCACATCAACGATCGTAAAAGCTTCAGATTGTTCTATGACAATATTAGCCCCATTTTTCAACCACACAACTTTTTTCATTAATGATTCTAGTTCCTTTTGTAACGAAAAATGAGTAAGGATATTTTCATTCCCTTTATAATATGAAACCGGAATCGAGTCCTTTAACTCAGCTTTTAACTGCTGAACGATAGAAAACTCATCACAAACAATCTCATCAACCTGCTCTGTTTCTATAACGGAATGAATTTCATCTAAAAATTGATCATGCATGTACAAAGGTGACGGGGCTTTTTGTTTTTGCGCCAATCCCTCAATTCTTTTCCAACTTTCTCTAAGACGTGCAAACTTCTCTAACAACTCCGCCTCATTTAAATCACTAGCAGCCGTTCGCAGAACCATCCCTTCCGAATCTTGCACCGCGCTATTACCCCATTCTTTCAATTGTTTGCGGACTTCTTCCGGTAATTTCTTTGAAACAGCTACATATTTTCCAAACGGCATATAAACAAGTGCCTGATCAGGAAATTCGATATTCCCTGTAATCCGATAATATTTTTTATCTGATTCATCTTTCTGCACTTGGACAATTATCTTTTCACCTTGACGAATAAAGTCACGGATTGTACCTTCCTTCTGCTTATTATCTTGTAAAAAATATCCTGGAACTTGGGATACGTGTAAATAACCTTTTTTACCTTTACCAATATTCACAAACGCAGCATTCAGACTTGGAACAACCCGTTCAACAATTCCGAGATAAATATTACCAATTAACGACTTGCCTTCCGGTTGTTCAACAAAAAAACGCTCAATTTTCCCTTCATTTTCAACTACGATTCTTTTTTCTGAAACTCTTGCGTTTATTAATAATTTTGTCATTGTTCTATTCAATCGCTTTCACTATGTTTTATATTTAATATATCAAATCTTTAATCCCCTTGGTACGAGTATGTGTATCAAAATAATGCTCGAGGATTTTCGTTTCTGATAACTTACCTACCTTTTTTCCATTATCTAATACCATGATTGTATGATACATCCCACGGTAAAAACGTTCAACAACATTTTGAATCGAATCCTGGGCTTGCACACGTATTTCTTTTCGATTTTTATATTTTTCTATATCATGTGTTGATTTTTCAAGTAAAAATCGCATAAAAACAAAGGTCCGATTTTTCCAATCTTGATAAAGTGAATAAAGTAAGAATAGAACGATAACCCAACCATTTATATGGTATGGGGACAAGATAATAATTAACAAGCTATATATACTTAAAAAAACAAAAGACAATAGAATTGAATTTTTAAACGCTTGTTGGAATGGATAAAAGTAAGCTAACCCCAATGACAAAAGTTTACCACCATCAAGGGGTAAAATCGGTAAACAATTAAACAGCAAAATCATCATATTAAACTCAACAAACAGAGAATAATCCTTTACTGAAACCATATCAATTTGATACAAAAAAAAGACGAGCGCCATCATCCAAATATGTTGTAAGGGACCGGCAATGGTGACAATGAATTCTTCCTTGATTGGCCGATTCCCGAACTCATCAAGTTCCAACGCTCCACCAAAAGGTAAAAGAAAAATTTGTTTAATTCGCCAATTATAATAAGTCGCTGCAATAGCATGTCCTAGTTCATGGATAAAAACAATCATAAATAAAATTAGTAATTCATAAAATCGAGCAGTCATAACAGCCCCTGCGATCACTAACCAAAAGACGGGGTGAATATGAATACGTGTAAAAAGTTGTACCCATTTATTCAAACTTAATCACCTGTACAGGGTCAATAAATTTTTCACCTTGTTTAATGGCTAAATAAAATTCTCCATATTGTGCGTCTTCAGAAGTTAATACGGTTCCGATTTTCTCCCCTGCCTTTACATTATCATATACTTTCACGTGAATTTCGCCTAATTGACCGTACCAAGTTTCCGTATTATCCGCATGTTGGATTATAACGGTATTTCCAAGATCCTCTTTTTCACCGGCAAAAATAACGGTACCATCTTGAATCGAGTCAACACTTGCACCTTGGACCGTTTGAATGACGACACCATTATTATCTGTCGCATCAAAGTTTTCTAAAATAACACCTGTAGCTGGGACAGCATATCCATCTGCCATTTCTGTTTCTGATGGATCTTTTTGTTCAGGAAATAATGCTAACGGTTTACCAAAAGTATTTTCGTACCACTTCGAAATAGTTGCAAATTGAAATTCAGTATTCATAACCGTATGGACTGCTTGACGAACAGGCTCCAATTGCGGAGAAGGCATTTTAAAAGAAATGGCAACTACTAATACGAGAATAGCAGAAAGCAACACTTTAAACATAAAAATTTCTTTGTTAAATAAAGGATGGTTACCTTTTTTCATTCCATCTGGGGATGAAAACCAAGAAAAATCATGACTCTCTTCATAATCAGGATAAACGATTTGCGTTTTTTTCGGATTCGTTTTAAAGCCTGAATCCGAATACCGTCCACTCATTTTCCTTCTTTTTTGAATACGTCTTAAAATTTCTTTTCTTCTTCGATTCACAAGTCATCAGTCCTTTTAAAAGTACAATTTCTTTCTATTAAAATGTATGACTTGTCCAAAAGGAGTATGACAAAGAAATTTGATACAGGGGGGATACAGGGGGGGATACAGGGGGACGGGTTCGGTGTTCCAAAAAATTGAAAAAGAAATTGAAATTACGGATTTTTTCGCATGTTTTATTGAAAATAAGACAACGGGATGTTTCCCACTTTCAAATTATTGAAATGGAACAAGTTATCGAACACCATATTGATATTTTGAAAATGATAAATGGAGTCAGTCCCAGTGATGTATTTCTACATATAATGCAACACTGTACCTGTCCCCGCGTTGCATTCCCCGCGTTGCATTCTCCCCATGTTATAAATTTTGCTCATAACTTTTCAAAAACTGGGACAAAATGTATATGGAACGAGGAAAGGAGTGAGTGAAGTGACGAAAAAGTACAATAGAGGAAGTAGGAACCAAAATGCTCCTGAGTTACATGGAAAAACACCGGAAAGTGGCGATGATAGTAAAGGGGTTAAACGAAATATAAAAGAACAAACTTCAAAAACGCAAGATAAACGGTAAACTCACATAAATAAACAAGGGTTTCTCATGTCGAGGTGACAAACTATGACTTGAGAATCCCTGATGATCCACTGGAAGAACTTTTACGCTAATAACATCTCTAAAAACTCCAAAATTAAAAGCGCTGCAACATGAACAACGCCTTTAATTCTACTGATTTTAATAGTTAATAGTTTTACAATTAAGAGCGAACACCAAAGAATTTCTTAATCTTAGAAAATATACCGCTGTTTTCCTCTTCTAAATGTTGAAGCGGTACAGAATCACCTAAAATTCTTCTTGCAATATTACGATATGCAAGACTTGCTTTATTGTTAGGATTCATTACAATCGGTTCACCGTGATTGGAAGCTTTAATAACTTCTTCATCATCAGCAACTATTCCAATTAGTTCAATCGCTAAAATATTTGTAATTTCATCAACGTCAAGCATATCACCGTCTTTAACCATATTTGAGCGTATACGGTTAATAACTAGTCTAGGCGGAGTCATAGGTTCCTTTTCTAATAAGCCAATAATTCGGTCTGCATCACGTACGGCAGAAACTTCTGGAGTTGTAATGACTATTGCTTGATCTGCACCAGCAACGGCATTTTGGAATCCTTGTTCAATACCTGCTGGACAGTCAATAATAACATAATCAAATTCTTTCTTTAATCCTTCTATAATCGTTCTCATTTGGTCTGGATTAATAGCGTTTTTATCACTTGTTTGGGCTGCTGGAAGTAAATATAATTTATCATCAAAACGTTTATCTTTTACAAGTGCTTGATGAATTTTACATCTTCCTGTTGCAACATCGACTAAATCATAAATAATCCGATTTTCTAAGCCCATAATAACATCTAAATTACGGAGACCAATATCTGTATCTACTAAACACACTCTTTTCCCTTGTAATGTTAATGCAGTTCCAATATTAGCACTAGAGGTCGTTTTCCCAACTCCACCTTTTCCTGAAGTAATTACAATGGCTTCACCCATGTAAAATGCCTCCTTCCGCAAAACAATTTAAATTCGGTCGAACTTTCTTTAAAACTGTTAACTTATCAATTATTAAGTCATCTTCATCATCAATAAAGGCACATTCAGCTTCTGTCGGTACAACATCTCGATCGGGTGACCTGCGATATAAATCTCCTATTCTAAGTTGTGTTGGTGTCATTTGTGATGCACAAATAACAGCACTCATATCACCTAAACAACCTGCGTGAGCAATTCCTTTTAGTCTTCCTAAAATAAAAACATTCCCACTGGCCATAACCATACCACCTGGGTTTACATCACCAATAAGTAATAGGTCTCCAGATGTATTGATTACTTGTCCAGACCGTACAACATTATGAATGAGTGTAATACTTTTTTCTTTTATAATACGTTCTGCTTCTTCTTTTAATATAACATTAGAATCAACAGAATCAATAGTTAAATTCCTTTTTGGATCAATTACATCTTGAATTTGTGAAACTTGTTCCTCAGTTAAATAACGGTTTCCTGTATGGAGATGTATATGTACCACATGCTTTTCATCATACATGTGAGCGTGCGTTTTAAAGGTTTCCTTAATATCCTTTAACAACGTAGAGAAAGAACATGTGTCATCCAGGCGCAATAATAACCCGTCTTTTGTGCCTTTTATCGTGACATTATGCGAGTTTACCATGTTTGATATTCACCTCATCTTAATAAAATTCAACAAAAGTCGGGCATTTTCCTTTGTTTTCTGCAAAAAAGTTAGAAAACTAAGCTTACGACTGGAACATGCCCTCTTCCTCTTCCTTCACTTTTTTAATTACTGTAATATAATTTTTTAGCGGGAAACAAACGATTACATAAAAAATCATATTCACAATTAAAGTAGGTAAAAGTCTATGATAAGCAAAATATTCAAAACTTATATCAGATAAATTGATCATGAAATATAGGAAAAATAGGACAATTTCTAAGGCAATGACAGCTATAATCGTATAAAAAAACATCGTGAAGAGATTTGTAATCCAATTTTTTACAATCCAATAAATACCGTAAATTACTGCAGGATAGGCAAATAAATAAACACCATAAATTTCTGTAAATACGATATCCATTAACATCCCAAATACAAATGCATAAATTGTACCGATTTTTTTATCATAAAAAATGGTTATAAAAAGAAGTAAAATAAAAAGGAAGCGGGGAATGATAAACCATTTTTCACCAAAAAAATAACTTGGTACGTAATTCGAAAAAAGACTTTCTAAACAAAAGAATACGATGATGATAACAGGGAGCCAATATTTTTTATTCATGATTCATCACCTGTATCAGCTCCGTCTTCCCCTTCTTCAGTAGAACTTTCCGTATTATGATCTTCTTCCGTCGGCATTGCACGTTCGATTACCATCACATTTTTTATATTATAAAAGTTTGCAGCTGGCTTCACGTATGCGGTTTGAGTTAGCCCGTATTGGCTCGGCTCAACTTTTTCCACCGTACCGATGAATAAGCCTTCAGGAAAAATACCGGAAAAACCGGATGTAATAACATTCATTCCTTCTTCAATTTTCATTTCAGCTGGGATTTCATTAACAAGTAGTAGTTGGGTTTCTTCATCAATTCCTTCTACTAGCCCATATGTATCTTCAACCCCTTGAATGGCCACGTGGACACGATTTGTACGGTCAATCGTCGATAATAGCTGCACAGAAGATGTTGTTTTCCCAACACTTTTTATTTTACCAATCATTCCATCGGCAGTAATGACAGCCATATCTTTTTCGATATTGTGCACTTCTCCTTTATCAATGATTAGCGATTCATTCCAGCGATCTGGGTTTCGTGAAATTACTGATGCATGACGAATATGATAGGATGCTAGCGTCTCTTCTTTATCGAGTAGGTCCCTATATTCTTCATTTTCTTTTTGTAATCGGTCCGCTTCTACTCTTAATTTTGCATATTCATCTAAATGCTGTTTTAACACCTTGTTTTCCTCGTATGTATTGAGCAAATCATGAACATTCTCAACAAAACCCGCCACATAATGTGCGGGCTTTGCGAAAATATTCTGTACGAAGCCAACCGTATCTTTAACAAATTGTTCCGGCCATGATAACTCTTCCCGATCTCTTAATGAAAAGCCAATCAATGCCACGAGAATAATAATTCCAGCAAGTAATATAATCAATCGCTTATTTCTTAAAAATTGTGGCATGATTTACACCTCTCGTTTACTTACCGTTCGCCTTTTTAAATAAATCGATATGGTCTAACGCTTTACCTGTACCAATCGCTACACAATCTAATGGATCTTCCGCGATAAGAACCGGCATGTTTGTTTCTTCAGCAATCACACGGTCAAGATTTCTTAACAGTGCACCGCCCCCAGTTAACACGATTCCACGGTCCATAATATCTGCTGCTAACTCAGGTGGAGTTTTTTCTAACGTATTTTTCACTGCGTCAACAATTGATTCAACCGTATCTTTTAACGCATGAGCGATTTCTTCAGCCGTAATTTCAATAGTTTTTGGAAGACCTGTTAGTAAATCTCTTCCGCGGATTTCCATATTATCAATACCCTCAGGCATACCTGCAGAACCAACTTCCACTTTGATTGCCTCTGATGTACGATCACCAATCATTAAATTATAGTTTTTACGGATATAAGTGATGATTGCATCGTCCATATCATCACCAGCAACACGGATGGACTGACTTGTTACGATACCACCTAAGGAAATAATCGCAACTTCTGTCGTACCGCCACCGATATCAACAACCATACTTCCTGTTGGCTCCCATACTGGTAAGTCAGCACCGATAGCAGCTGCAAAAGGTTCCTCAATCGTATAAGCATCACGAGCACCGGCTTGACGAGTAGCATCGATTACAGCACGCTCTTCTACTGCCGTAATTCCAGATGGTACACAAACCATAACATAAGGTTTCCGACCGAAGCCGCCACCTTTTACTTTCGCTGCTTGATTAATAAAATATTTCATCATTTTTGCTGTCGTATCATAGTCCGCAATAACTCCGTCTTTCATTGGGCGCATAGCGACAACATTTCCAGGTGTACGACCAATCATATTTTTCGCATCATTACCGACCGCAACAATCTGTTTTGTATCTGTTTGGTATGCAACAACGGATGGCTCTCTTAAAACAACACCTTTCCCTCGGATGTATACAAGTGTATTTGCAGTACCTAAATCAATTCCTAAATCTCTTGAACCAAATCCAAACATGGTAAGTATCTCCCTTTCTGATACAATCTAAAAATTCAAATCGTGTTGTTTAATGCACGTTTTTATCGTTTGTCAAATGAACTTATTTTATTGACTATTTTAATCTTATTTTTAAAATTATTTTTTCGCAATTTATTCGCGATTGACTAAACAAAATCTAAAAAAATCATAAGTATTATTATAGCTTATATTTGAAAAAAATAATAGTATTATAAGTAACCTTTTTCTTTTAAACTAACAAATCTTTTATCACCGATTATGATATGATCGAGTATTTCAATCCCTATCATTCTGCCACATTCTTTTAACCTTCTCGTGACTTCGATATCCTCCCTACTCGGGGTCGGATCACCGGAAGGGTGGTTGTGTATACATATGATGGAGGCTGCAGACCGACGAAAAGCTTCGCGGAAGACTTCACGCGGATGAACAATTGAAGCGTTTAAACTGCCGATAAAAACCGTTTGTTTATGGATTACTTGATTTTTCGTATTGAGGTAAAGACAGACAAAATGCTCTTGGTTTAAAAAACGCATTTCTTCCATGACATAATTCGCCCCATCTTCTGGTGAGCGAATGGAATACCGTTCTTCATTTGATAAACTGTTAATTCTTCTTCCTAATTCAACTGCTGCAAGAATTTGAATTGCCTTCGCTTCCCCAATCCCTTTTATTTTCGTAAGTTCTTCTAACGTCGCATCTTTTAACATGCGTAATCCTTCAAACTCTTTTATCAGCCTTTGTGCAAGTTGCAACACTGACTCCGCTTTCGTACCGGTTCTCAGTAAAATTGCGAGTAGCTCCTGATTGGACAAGCTCTCCGGTCCATGTTTAATAAAGCGTTCCCGCGGCCGTTCGTCCTTAGGGAAATCTTTAATTAACAACTGATTATTCGTTTCAATCTCCTCCTTCTATTTTACAAGGAATTGCCGAGATTTGAAACTATGGAACATGCGTAAATGGAGCATTAATTTCCCTATTATTGGACTACTTCTCCACATATTTTGTTACAAGAAATTGTAAGTTTTTCTATGTTTTTATTTGCTTGATGACGTATTTAAATTACTAGAGTCTTTAATATTATTAATTGCAAAAGTAAACCCCATTTGTGTAAGTGTTCGATAAAGTTTTGCAATGGGTAGACCGACAACTGAAAAATAATCACCGTGGATCTTTTTCACTAACGTTGCTCCATAACCTTGAATACCATAGCTTCCTGCTTTATCAAACGGCTCCCCTGTACGAATATAATCCTCAATCTGTTTTTCTGTCAATTCCCAAAATGTAACTTCGGTTTTTTCATAAAAAATTTGTTTTTCGTTACCGTGAAAAACACATGTACCTGTTAAAACATAATGAGTGTTTCCTGAAAGTGTAGTTAACATTTGTTTTGCTTCATCATATGTTTTCGGCTTTCCTAAGGCTTCGTCATGATAAAACACAAGCGTATCAGCGCCGATGACGTAAGCATCAGGATTGTCTTTCGCTACAGCTTCCGCCTTTCGTTCCGCCAAAATCATTACCTGTTCTTCAGGTGTAAGTGTTTCTGCCACCGTTTCACCTACTTCACACGTAATAATGTCAAAATGCGGTTGAACTTGTCTGAGGAGTTCTTTCCTTCGTGGTGATGATGAAGCTAAAATGAGGCGTGCCATTTTTTTCACCTGCCTGTTTATGAATGTATCAGGGGAGATACACACCTATATACTATCATTCCCTTACTTTGCAAACAACGACATAAAAATTACTTTTCGTTAACAAAAATTCAATTTTCGACATGTTTTTTGTAAAAAAACGGTATTTTCTGACGTTTCACGTATCAAAAAGATAAATTTTTAATAAAAATAGATTTATTTAAAGGCTATGGAAAATTTACATAGTAAAGTAATTCGCGACAAATGAGAGTAGGTGGCTTTGTACGTTTAGCCATTGATCATTACTTTTTGAATCAAAAAAGCCTACTAACTCATCATAGGCCTTCATTAACGATAATTGCAAATCTTGGATAGGTTTTTGTTGAATTTTTAACCCTTTAATTTGTTCTATTTCTTGCTGGGCAAAATCTTTTGGAATAGAGTACGTATCCCCTTGTAAAAACGCAGTGCTACTTTCTTTTACTAGTTTTTCATAAAGAGGATAGGCTAATTCGAGGAAATTTTTCTCATCTGTAGTTAAATTAGAAATACTTTTTTCTGGTACTGCCACTGCCGTTGGAAACGTTTCGGCAAAATTTTGCTTAAAAAAACTAGATTCTTTAAATAGTTTTCCAGAATCTGTTCCGTCGGTTACCGCCACAAAAACGCGATATTTATCCCCGTCCTTCACATAGGCAAATGGAAGTCCGGTGCTTGCTAGTTGTGATTCTAATTGTTGCACCGATTCTTCATTTTGATAAACACCTTGTTGAAGGATGTAGAGTTCGGTAGATGGCAATAATACGCTTTCACTGCCTGTTCCGGCGGTTACGGTTGTGTTGGCATTTGCGGTGCTGACA
This sequence comes from Pallidibacillus pasinlerensis, assembly GCF_009996845.1. Taxonomy (GTDB): domain Bacteria; phylum Bacillota; class Bacilli; order Bacillales; family Caldibacillaceae; genus Pallidibacillus; species Pallidibacillus pasinlerensis. The sequence goes on from NZ_JAACYS010000011.1 coordinate 11,614, forward strand.
TTTTCTTCAGTAGGATTTTTCATCATCAAATTTAGAAGGATAATTCCGATTAACACGCCAATAGCAATGGCTGAAATAATAGAAATGGTAAGAACAATCGGTGATTGCTTGTCCGATCTTGTATATATTTTAGGGCGATTCCGTTGAATAACGGATTTCCGCTTCTGTTTCTTCTTTATAATATCAAATGCCGACCGAATATTCGTAGACTTCTCCTCCGCAGCCGCCACCTCACGCTTCGACTTCCAATCATGCACAATTAAATTATCCTTCTTCTCTTGATAAGCCTTCTCTTCCCCATTAATCTTTATTTTAATTTTATTATCTCGATTCGTACCCATATCAATTCCCCCTGTAAAAGCTTGTCTATTACTATATTTGAACCGTATTGATTTGTTTGTGACTATTTGGACACGTGACTTGTCGGTTTTAGTGTTCACTCAAAAATAGACTCGTCCTTTTTATAAACATTGTATGCACGTTTTTTTCATGCTATCACAATCAAATTGAAAAATACCGTGAGATTTGTCGTCGAAATCAAAAGGTGTTAGACAAAATGTGACAGGGGGTGGTGCCGGGGAGTTGTCTCGCTGTCGATATTCGACGGGTCACTGTTGGTATTTTTGGGTTCACTAGCGATATTTTGTGTTTCACTAGCGAAAAAAATTGTTTCACTGACGATATTTTAAGTTTCACTAGCGATATCCGGATTTTAAAATAGATCTATTTTGATTCGAGAGCATATTTTTAGCTCACTGTTGATATAATTGGATTCACTATCGATAAAACCGCTTTCATTGTTGATATATTTCATTTCACTGGCGATAAATTCTCTTTCACTAATGATATATCAATTTTCACTAACGAAATATCGAATTTCACTAACGATATTTCAAGTCTTAGATACTTATTTACAAGTTTCACTAATAAAACTAAATGGAAAATCACCTAAAAATATATTAAACTATTCAAAAAACTAGAAAGGAGATATGATATGTTTCTTAAACCATTCAGTACACCCTTTGATACGAATCAACTAATATCACTAAACAGACGGGTAATCCCAACGCACTACATGCGACCAAGAATCTTAAAAGATTACAATCTAGCAATAGCCGGATTATATGGAGAAAAGGAAGTTTATTTTTATTTAAAGCATTTACCTTCGGGACATTATTTTATTCTGCATAACATCCGTTTAAAAGACGCGACGGGCTATTTTCAAATGGATTACATTATCATTTCAGTGAAGTTTATTCTAATCCTTGAGGTTAAAAACTATAGTGGAAAAGTATATTTTAATAAATTTAATCAATTGGAGTTAATAAAAAGTGATCAAATTGAGAATGAAGTCTTTCAAAATCCGATAACACAGGTAGAACGACATCAACTTTTACTCCAAAATTGGCTTTTAAATCACCTCTTCCTTGATATCCCTGTTTACTCATACGTCATTTTTAGTTCGCCGACAACCCTTATCCAGTCTGATGCCTCCCATTCTGATATACATAAAAAGATTATCTCTGGTTCCAATCTTGTCCCAACGATACTACAACTTGCTAACCAAGAGCAAAAACATCATCTGACATTTAATGATATCAAGTCAATATCCTCTTTACTTATTGATTCTCATTCCCCGTACAAAATTAATATCGAGAAAAAATATCGAGTTTATTACAATGAACTAATAAAAGGAATTCACTGTCCCAACTGTTCATCAATTCCATTGGAAAAAAATAATAAAGTTTGGTTTTGCCAAAATTGTGATTATGTTGGACCGAATAATTACACACAAAGTTTAAATGACTATTATTATTTAATTTCAGAGGAAATTACAAATAAGGAGGCACGTGATTTTCTTCAAATTCACTCTCCAAGCACAATGCGGTATTTATTGCAAAAAGCAGGGTATGAATATACCGGGGGATATAAAGGGAGGAAATATATCTTAACTGTAAAATAGGGGCATCCATCAATATGGATTACCCCTAAATTAATCAAAAAAACGTCCCAATATACCAATTAATAATCGCATCTGTATAAAAATAAGAGATGATTGCCCCGATGGCGATGAAGGGTCCAAAAGGGATCGGTCTTCTTTTCTCGTAACCTTTTATTATTATTTGGACCAATCCAAAGACGGCACCGATTACGGACGCGAGAAACAATGTCATGAGGGTGGCTTTTGTTCCTAAAAAGAGTCCGAGTACGAAAAACAGTTTGATGTCGCCACCGCCCATCCCCCCTTTACTCACAACTGCCAATAAGTATAAAATCCCGAATCCCACAGCAGCTGCAAGGAGCGCATCCCACCACGAATCTAATGGCTCAACAATACGCATAATCACAATTAACACTAAGAAAAACAACAACACTTTATCAGGAATTATCATGTAGGCTAGGTCAGAAACGGTAATGATGACTAACAACGATACAAGTAATAAACCAGCAACCAACTCTACCTGCCAACCTAATTGAGCAAATGTAAAAGTGTATAGGAACCCTGTAATAAGTTCCATTACCGGATATATTGGTGAAATTTTCGATTTGCAATTCCTACATTTTCCCCGTAAAAAGATATACGACAACACAGGAATATTTTCAAACCAAGATAATTCATGATTACATTTTGTACAATGGGAATTCGGATAAACGATTGATTCTTTTTTCGGAACGCGTAAGCCAACGACATTAAAGAACGAACCGAAAATCAATCCGAATATGAAAAACAAAGTTAAATACACTACATCCATAGGTCATCTCTTTTCTAATACTATTCTTCTATACTTGTCCCATTTTCATTGTAGTAAAAAGTTGTAAGTTGTACTTCAACGTTTACAGTTGTGTCAGCCTCTTCTCCTTCTAGGTTCAATAGCTCCTTTTCACCAGGTTGACTGAAGGATAACGTATCAACTCTTGTAATACGTTCAAGTTTTTCAACTTCTTGTAAAAAGGCTTCAAACTGTTTGAAATTTGGTGAAACGACGCTTAAATTAACGGTAATCAGTTTTATATTGTCTGGAAGTTCTTCTACTACATCTGATATAGGTGGTTCAGTTGTATCTATATCTTCCGCTGTTCCTTCCTCATCCGTTTCTGCAGATTCGTCTGTTTCCTCTACTTCATTTTCAATTACTTGATCCGCTTCTGTTAAACTACTGTCATAATTATTAAAAGTAATATCTTCAATACGACTTTCACTAACCATTTCTATTTCCTGTAACGACAATATTAATTCATCAATACTACGATCCAGCGGCATTTTACGTTCGTGAAAGAAATGATTTTCATCAAATTGACTTTTTTCATTTTGACTCTTTGCTATTTCAGCTTCAAGAATTTGGACATCCGTTTCTAACTGATTCACATTTGCTTTTGCTGCATTAGATTCATCCTTTAAAGGTTTTACCAAATAAAAGTATACGAGTCCTAATAATAAAAATAAAATCACCATAAATAAAGTGACCAGGGATTTTCTTTCTTGAATGAAATCATTCATTGTCATCTTCCCCCCCTGTGTCAGGCAGTAAAGCAGTCATATTAATTTCTAAACTAAATGAAACATCATATCGTGGCATTTCTTCAAACACTGCATCTGTAACCTCTTCTTCAGTCCCCTCTTCTATTCTAAAGGTTGATATATTATCTACTTTTACATCACTAAAAATTTCCGACTGATTTAGACTAGTCACATACTCTGCCACTTGATTTAGGGAGTCAAATTCTGTTTGAATCGAAACTTGCCCAGCGTTAAAATTATAATCTGTTAAAAAACTATAATCCGGTAATAATTCATTTAATTCCTTAATAATCTTCGAAGTCGGAGCGGTTAGTTTTTCCGCAAATTCAACTGACTCAGCCAAACTAACCACCACTCTTTGTGATTGTTGATTTTGTAGCTGAGCTTCCAATGCACCTTTCTGCATTTGTAAACTTTCAACACGTGATTGAATGGTATCATTTGCATTTTTCGCTAAAAAATATTGTAATATAATAACACCTAGCAGAATAGCCCAAATTATTAATACAATTAGAAGTATAAAAGATGTTTTATCACTATCCCGTTCTTTGGACGGCAAGAGATTTATATCAGGTATCACTTAACTTCCCCCTTTAGTGCAAGTCCAAGTGCTGGTATGTATACGCGGGGAACTTGCGATGTTTTTTCAGGAGAAAGATATGCATCTAAAATTTCTACTGGTACAGGTGTAACTCGGGCTATTTTATTTTGAATTAATTCCATATTAGGATAATCGCCTAGTAAACAAATTTTTGATACCATATTTTCTCCTTTATGTAGGGAATACCGATAAAAATTCATCATGCGCTCAAGTTCAATCATTTGATCATCAATTAATCCAGATAAATTATTATTATCGCCTATGTAATTCCACCTTAAATTGTTGTCTTGCGCATCATGATCTGCCTGCCAATCTTCCATTGAAATATCTAAATCTAAGTATCTGAGGAACTCAGGTTGATTATTCGAAAAAATGCTGATATTAATTGAATTTAAGTTCATTTCAAAAAATAAAACAGCTTCATCAATATTAGCATTAGGATAAATGGTAAGATAATAACGATATACACCTAATGAACGAATATCAGCAACAATCGGTTTCAATCCGGCGTCTTCAAAAATTTCAACATACTTCATTAATTCTTCTTCTGGTACGGAAAAGAGTAGTCCTTCCCTAGTTGAACTATTCACATTCGTTTGCGGTAACGGATAAACGTCAAAGATTGGATTATCAAACGGTAAATATAATGTTTGTCCGAGTTCCATATAGAAGTGACCTTTAATTTCGTCATCTTTAAGTTCAGCAGGAAACTCAACCTTTTTCATTATAAGCATGGAATCCGGAACATAAAAGCGTACATTCCGGCGCTTAATCCCCCAATCTTGGACGGTACCCTTCATAAAATCGTAAAACTCTAATTCATCAGAGATCCGCCCATGTTCTAGCAAACCATTGGGGATGGCCTTCTCTTGAACATTTTTCACTTTTGACAATCCGCCACCGTTATATTCAACCATCCGAAGGGCGTAATCATCAAAAACAAGATTTATTATTTTTTTGTTTGAAAATAAACTAGGCATGGGTAGGACCTCCTTCTAAATTATTGAGTAGTATTATACTTGAATTGTTTATTCTTTTAGTTTACTTCGTAATTGGGACTCAGTAACGGACCCATTTGAATCGTTTGTTACTACTTTAACTGCAGGATGACCTGAAATTGACCAGATATTTCCAGATAATTTTACTGTAACATCTTTTTCTACTTTAATATCAATATATCCTGATAAAACATTGTTTCCACTTGTTATAGTGTAAGTTGGGGCTGCTTCTTTACCATCCTTCCCAAAACCTTCTTGTGCATATTTTAACTTTGCAGCTGAAATGATATTTAATGCTTCATTGATATAAGATTGCTCTTTTGATTTTTGAATTTGACCACTAATTAGTGGAATTGCAATTGCGGCAATGATTGCTAAAATCACTAATACAGCTAATAGTTCAACTAACGTCATACCTTTTTCTTTTTTTAGATATTTTAGATGCTTCCTCATATGTGTTTCTCCTCCTTAATAATTTTTTTATAATAAATTTGTTACATAACACTTTACCTACTTTTTCAAACCACCCCCTAAAAGGATAATGAAATGTGATCTCAAGATGTATATTGATGTATTAATAAATGTACATTTAATACAATCTATATATTTGAATACATACTAAACATAGGTATTAAAATTGATAACACTATAATCCCTACAACCACAGCCATAATTAAAATCATTACTGGTTCAATGAGTGATTTCAGAGAATCTACTGAGCGATCAACTTCTGCCTCATAGAAGTCCGCTATTTTTTCTAGCATATAGTCCAATGTTCCTGTTTCTTCCCCAATTGCCGTCATAGAAGTGACTAACGGCGGTATAACCCAACTTTCTTCAAAGGGTTCAGATAGTCGGTTTCCCTTTTCTAAACTATCCCTTGCTTCAAGCACAACCTTACTAATCACCGGATTGCCGATAACTTTTTCTACAATGGTTAATGCTTGTAAAATTGGTACAGAACTTGTAAACAAAGATGATAATGTACGTGTCATCCTTGCTATAGCTGATTTTTGTAGCAACTTACCAAAGATGGGCATTTTCAACATTGCAACATGGACACTATAATTGAATTCCTTATTTTTTTTCATTAGAACGCTAAAAACAATAATAATTCCTAAAATAAACAATAGCCATATGAACCAGTAGTTTTGCAGACTTGAACTTACACTTAACATAAATTTTGTAATAGCAGGTAATTCTGAACCCATACTTTCAAACATTTCAACAAAACTTGGAATAATTGTTAACATCATAAATACTACAACTGCGATGATAACAACTAGTAAAACAATAGGATATGTCATTGTTGACTGTACTTTTTTCTTTAAATCGTATTGCTTTTCCATATGGGTTGCGATCCTGTCCAATGTTTCATCCAAGTTCCCCGATGCTTCACCTGCGCGAACCATATTAATAAACAATTGTGGGAATACTTTTGGATGTTTTTCAGCTGCTTCTGAAAATGAAATACCTGAACGTAGGTCATCTTCTATCGCAACTAAAACCTTTGCTAAATATTTACTATCTGTTTGTTTGGCTAGTATATTGGTTGAATCAACAATGGATACTCCTGCTCGAATTAGTGTAGCGAACTGCCTGCAATAAATAACAAAGTCTTGCTGCTTAACGGGATTTCCAATCGTAATCTCTTTATTTAATAATCCTTTAGCCTCATTTATTTCCCGGGGACTAATCCCTTGTTCACGAAGTTTAGCTATAGCTTGAGTTTTGTTAATCGCTTCAATTGTACCGCGTTTCATATTCCCTTTTTTCGTTCGCCCTACATACTTATAAACGGCCATTTAGATCACCTGTATTCATATATGGTAAGGCACTTTCATAGGTAATTTTACCTGTGCTTAATAATCCTTGAATCGACATTTCCAATGTGTGCATCCCTTGGGCACGGCTTGTCTGCAATACGTTCTGTATTTGGTGTATTTTTTCATTACGAATTAAGTTGGCAACGGATGGTGTATTTATTAAAATCTCAGTAGCAGCTACCCTACCAGAACCATCCTTCAATGGAAACAATCGCTGTGAAATAACTCCTTTCAAAACATTTGCTACTTGTAAGCGAACTTGACGTTGTTGGTGAGGTTGGAATACATCAATAATTCGGTCAATTGTTTGGGCTGCACTTGATGTGTGTAAAGTAGCTAGGACTAAATGCCCGGTTTCCGCAGCTGTTATGGCCGTTGAAATGGTCTCAAGGTCCCGCATCTCACCAACCAAAATAATATCTGGATCTTGCCTTAAGGCAGCCCGAAGACCATTCGCAAAACTTAAAGTGTCTGCACCAACTTCTCGCTGATTTACAATCGACTTTTTATGAGAGTGAACGTATTCAATCGGATCTTCCAACGTAATGATATGTTTCGCATACTTTTGATTAATATAATCAATCATAGCTGCAAGAGTAGTTGATTTCCCTGAACCTGTTGGCCCAGTCACTAATATTAACCCTTGTGGATTCTCCATTAACGATTCTAACGTTTTAGGCATATTTAGCTCACTAATTGATGGTATTTTAGTCGGAATCGTACGAATCGCAATACTAATACTATCACGCTGACGAAATGCATTTAAACGAAAGCGACTAGTACTTTCTAACTCATAGTTAAAATCGACTTCTCCTTTTGTCACAAACTCATTCCAAAGTTGCTCAGGAATAATCTCTTTCGCCATTTGTTCAGTATCTGTTCGTGATAACGGATAACTACCAACCGGTTGTAATTTTCCATTAATCCGTAATACTGGTGGGGAATCGACGATAATATGGAGGTCTGAAGCTTTACTATAGAATGCATTTTCTAACAGTCCTACAATTGTTTTTTTCATACTTCTCCCTCCTTAGTCTAAAACAGCAACCCGTAATACCTCTTCAGTAGTAGTTAATCCTTCTTTTACTTTTAACAAACCATCATCGACTAAAAATTTCAATCCATTTTGCCGAGCTAGATTGCGAATTTCTACTGTAGACGATTTACTTAGAATTAAACGTCTAATATCTTCATCAATTGTTAAAATTTCATGAATGGCAATACGTCCTCGATATCCCGTATTGTTACAACTTCCGCAGCCTTGCCCACGACGTACCGTTTCAATTCGTAAACCTCGACTTGCAAAAATTTCCTTTTCTCGTTCATTGGCTGGTACTTCTTGTCCACAATCACGACAAACCCTACGTACAAGTCGTTGTGCAACTATACCAATAATCGATGAAGAAATGAGAAAAGGTTCAATTCCCATATCATCCAAGCGAGATAGCGCTTCTACTGCACTGTTCGTATGTAAAGTACTTAAAACTAAATGCCCCGTTAAGGATGCTCGAGTTGCAACTTCTGCAGTTTCCGAATCGCGAATTTCCCCAATCATTAAAATATCTGGGTCTTGTCGTAAAATAGAACGTAAACCATTTGCAAAAGTTAACCCTACTTCTTCTTTTACTTGAATTTGGTTAATCCCATCTAATTGATATTCAACCGGATCTTCTACAGTAATTATGTTTACTTCTTCTGAATTCAAGTGATTTAAAGCTGCATATAAGGTCGATGATTTTCCTGACCCGGTTGGACCTGTTATAAGAATGATACCATTCGGTTTTTTTAGCATATTCGAAAAAATTTCTGTATTTTCGTCTGTAAAACCAATTTTTTCAATATTATTCATCGCATTTGATAAATCTAATAAACGCATAACGACTTTTTCGCCAAAAATCGTTGGCAATGTAGAAACACGTATATCGACCGGTCTAAAGTTAATGGTTGTTTTTATTCGACCATCTTGTGGTAATCTAGATTCTGTAATATTCAAATTCGCCATAATTTTAATTCGGGCAATAATAACATTCTGCATATGTTTTGGTAATGATCGGTCCGTTTGTAAAATTCCATCTATCCGATAACGTACTCGAAAGTCATTTTCCTGTGGGTCAAAGTGAATATCACTCGCCCGTTGTGCCAATCCGTTTGCGATGATTTGGTTAACTAGACGAACAACCGGTGAGTCATCACGGATTACTTGTTCATCTTCTAAAGATTCTTCTGGGGCAAACTCTCCCATAATTTCTTCCATTGACTCTTGTAAGTCATAAAATTTCGTAATAGTACGGTATAATTCGTCTTTCATAGCAATAGCAGGTTCAATTTGGTAACCTGTGGCCATACGTAACTCTTCTATAGCAAAATAATCCATCGGGTCTGCCATCGCAACTAGCAATTTATTTCTATCTTTGCGAATCGGCATCGCATAATGTCGTTTAGCCAATTCTTTTGGTACGAGTTGTATAAGATCGTGATCGATTGGATATTGACTTATATTGATATGGGGTATTCCAAGTTGGAACTCTAACACTTCAATTAATTCTTGTTCCGAAATAAAGCCTTCACGTAGCAATGCGTCACCCAATTTTTCATCAGCTGATTTTGTGTTCAATGTATGGTTTAATTGTTCATTCGTAATTAAACCTGCCTCAACTAGTAAATCTCCTAACCGCTTTCTTGCCAATGGAATCCCTCTTTCTTTTATTACGAATTAGAATATTTAGAGAGAAGATTCGACCTCATTCTCTTCCAGAGTTGGCTGCTCAGTATTATTTTCATCACTTGAACTACTTAATAATCCAAATAGGAACAACCAGCCAAGCAGTTCTCTTAACTGCTCCTCCGTTAATTCTTCACCATTAAATAAATCTAATTGTTCCAGAATAACATTTTCATCCACTTCATCTGGAGTAGATAATTCGGATAAGTTCGCATTATTATTTATTATTTCCTTTATTTGAGAAACATCACTCGAAATATTAGTTTCTTCTTCCACAACATTAGATTCTTCATCAGAAACAGGAGATTTTAGAATAATTTTCGGTTGTGGTAAATAAAAATCTCTTGCGATTAGTTCTTTCGATACAACGGTACCATTACTATCCCGATTCGTTTTATAAACCTCAACTCGATTGCCATTTTGACCTGTTTGTATTACTTGTTCATGTCCTGGCTTTAAATCTTCATCATAACGGATTATAGTATGAAATTTCACATCAGTTTCATTTTCAATTGTATACTCATGACTAGTATTAATTGGTGTGGAAAGTAGAGCAAGATTTAGCTCTGACCCTGCTTGTTGAATTAAAAACTTGTAACTAGTTGGTCCTGGGTTATATATGACTAAATCAATATTATTCTTTGGATTTACATGTGCCTCTAATCCCGCTTTAGTATAAGTTGGAATTTCTCCTTGTGATGCACGTTCTACAACTTGTAAATTTGTCTTCAGCGCAAGTGCATAAATCATCGATGCAACAAAATCCCCTTCCTTCTGCCCAAAATGACTTACTTCACTTGCAACTTGCTCATTAAAAGAGAAATTTGTGTTAGCAGGTATTTCTAACCCATTTACTTTATCAATGAACATTTTTAAATAACCATAATCCTTAGGCACTGTCCAAGTAGTTTCTGCGATTATCTCTTCTGTTAGAAGGGCATCTGATGACAGAATTGCTTCAATTTCATGTTCCCCTAGATAGGATATAGTCTCTTCCATTAGTTTAATTGTTTGTTCTATATCTACAGCTTTTCCTAGTTGAGTGATAATATCTTCATCTAGTGAAACATTTACATAAAGTGGGACTTGTTTAGGTTGAGCTTTTTTAAAGAACTCATACCAACGTTTTTTTACTTTCTCTTCTAAATCCTTTATTGATCCTTGAATATCAAAAGTAATTGAATTATAGGGTACTGATATTTGTTGACCGGGTACTGTAACTTTTATTTCATCTACATTTTTCCATTTTTCAACTTTATCTAAAATTAAATTTATTGCTTCATCCGGAGTTTTTTCTCCGACATTAATTCCACCAATCATTGAGCCTTCTGGGAAAATAGTCGCAGCTTTAGCAATGGAAGTATTTGAAACTCCCCAAACTAGTCCAGAAATAACAAATATTAATGTTATTAATGTGATTGACAACGTTTTTATATTTTTCATTGCTAAACCTGCCTTTCTATAAAGTTCAAAACTAATAATGTAGTAAATTAAACCTAAATTAACTACAATTATAGTGTAAATCATGTAATTCTTATGTTATATTCATTGTAATACGAAACACTATGTAAAGGAATATAGATTTTTAAAAAATGATGAAATTTTCGTAAAAACCTTCCTTCTTTACCACTATTTTATTTTTATTAATATAAATAATCAACCCGATATATGTAAATTGTCCTGTTTACACTTATAATTCCCTAAAAAATTCATCATTTTCAGGACCAAAGCATCAAACTTATGTCTACAAAGGCGGTATTGTCTATGAAAATATTAAAATCAAATAATAAAGGATTTACTTTAATTGAGATAGTCGGCTCTATAACAATTCTTGCTATCATTTTAACAGTATCAATAAATATTTTTGTTTCTACGAATAAAACAGCAGTTTCTAATAATGAAAAATTAGTAGCTATTCATTTAGCAAAAGCAACTCTAGAACGAGTTAGAGAAAATTTTGACCATTATTTTATCGATGAAAGTAATAATTTGAAATATAAAAATGAAGAGTTTGTACTCATTAACAATAAGGAATACGAAGTCAAAGTTTCTATTGTTGGTGGAAAAACTCCAACAAAGAATAGCTTAGTTCATGTATTAGTAGAGGTTAATCTACTAGATGCTCAAAGACCCGTATCATCAAAAGTAGAAGGATATGTTGCCTATGATCCAAAAAATGATTAAAAACTATAATGGAATAACACTAGTCGAACTCGTTGCAGCTATAGCTTTATTAGGAGTAATTTCAATACTTACCTATTCTGTTTTATTTACTGGTATAAAAGCAAATGAAAGAATAATGGAAGAGTCAAAACTTCGTGACGAGGCTGACTATATTATGACACATTTTATAGAAGTCTTTTTTACATTAAAAGATTCACAAATTGACCGAGTGAATTCATTTTATGATGAGCCTGATTCAAACGGAAATTACTATATTCGTTTGAAAACTGGAGAAAAAATTGGATTTTATAATGGAAAAGTATTAATAAAAGATGAGGCAATTAAACTATTAAATGACGATATAAAGCTTGGAAAAAACTCAAAAATCGAAACAACACTTAATTCTGAGGGTGACAAATCAATTAACAGATTTAAAATAACCCTTGTTGTAGAATCCAAGAAAACAGATCAGAATTTAGAATTAGAAAGTATATTCGATGTGTTTAAAGTTCGAGAGGAGGGAGAATAATGAGATTTATAAAAAACGATAAAGGTTACTCGATGTTATTAACCATTTTCGTGTTCCTGTTATTTACTATTCTTTCTATTTCGCTTTTATCAGTAACACTTGCAGGAGCAAACCGGAATAGTATTAGTGAAGATAATATTCAATCTACAGAACTAGCACAGATGGGAATTGATTCTGCGATAGAATCTATTCATTCAGAAATAGAAGCTGAATTATTAAATAAATCAGGTATAAACGCAGAAATAATAAGTGTTACTAGAGAAACTTTCGAAAAGGTTTTGGATGATAAATTAAAAGAGTATACTGGTAAAACTATTAAGTCAACGGATTTAAAAACAGGGAACTTCACAGTAACTATAGGGGATGATATACATACAGATCCAAACAACCCTTTAAAAAAGTCACTTAAAATTACGAGTAAAGGTATTGTAGACGGCACAGAAAAAGTAATTACTTCTACTGTCGAATTTGGTCAAACTGAATTTGACACATTAAATTATGCCATTGGTACAAATATTTCAGATAAGTGTCGTAATAACAGCAATAATTGTGATAACGGTGAAGGTAATGTCTTTTTACATGGCGGTGTGCAGATAAAAGGAGATATGAAAGTAGAAGGTGATTTATTCACTAGTAAGAAAGCATACTATTATATAGGAAGAGAACGCTGGCAAACCACTTTAAAACCTAGTATTCTCCCAATTGAAAATGGACCAAAACCTCGGTTATTTTTAGGAGGAAATATTTATAATAACGACAATATAAATTCCGGATACTCTAGTCATATAAAAACTAAAAAAGGAAAGTTTAACAATCGATACTTGGTCAATAAAAATAATATTCATAATGCTTTTAATTTTGGAGAAGCTCCGATTTATAGTTCTATCCTAGCTAACCAAAAGAATGATATCAATATAGAAAATACAATCTCATCAATAAAAAGTATTTTAGAAGAAAAAGAGACAGAATATGTATACGAGTCTTCAAACAAGTACTATTTCCACAAAAATTATGAACACATGAATAACGATAAAAAAATAGTACCGGTTAGTGGATATAATGAAGTAGAAAAGGAATGTAAAAAATATTCGTGGTTATTTCCATGGATATGTGATGAATTGGAATATGAATATAAACCAATTATCAATTCAAATCATGTACATTCCTTTACAGGAGACAGTAAATTTAAATATTTTTATACAGATGGAGGTTTGACAATCTCAAATAGAGGTTCATTTAGTGTAAAGAAATCCAATTTAACAAAGTTTAATATTGAAGGAGATATAAAAAATCCAAATAATAAGGAAGCAGCCGCTTATATAGGTGGAAAGTTAACTATAGGAAACGAGTCTGAAAGCTCTTATGATATAAATCGGTATGATAATATAGAAGTCTCTGGTCTGTTCTATGTTGATGATGATTTACACATAAGAGGAGCAAATGCTAAATTTAATGCTATTATGTTTGTTAATGGTGATGTGACCATTGAATATTCTCAAATAAGAGGATTAAATTATGGATCCGGTAAAAAAGGATCACTCCTTATTTTTGCTACTGGGGATGTCAATATTAGAAATAATAGCGTGAATAGTGATATTGAAAATCCGAGTGACATAAAAGGTTATTTCTATTCTGAAAAGGACATGGAAATATTTGGTGTAGGTTCTAATATGCATATCAATGGAGGTATTGCAGCAAAAAGTGTGGTTTTAAATGCCGTACGTGGAAATTCAAACGCTTCAAACCATTACTTCCCAGATGCGACTAATTCAAGTAAACCTTCAAGATTACAGATAAATTACGATTCAGATTTAATCGAAACATTTAATGACTTAATCATAATGCAGCCGATCATTAACCATATTGATCCTCCAAGGGTAATTGAAAGAGGCTGGAAATAAAAATATAAAATTTTGTCCAAAAACCAATTACGACAAAGTTTCGAAGTTATTTTAACAGATTAAGCGCTCATTTCATCTCTAACTCAAGTCGATTTAGCAAACAAATATGTAACCTTGGAATTACGTGCTGGACCTAAGTTAAACAATCAACTTGAACCTTCTTTAATCGAGGTGACAATTAAGACAACAAGTCGGACCAATTCAATTGAATCTACTTCAAAAAGTGATAATATTAAAAACCCAAAACAAATAACAAATTGGGAGCTCGGTTTAAACGGCGAATACTATCAAAAAAAATGGTAAATGGATTTGCATAGTAACTTTAAAGTCCATTTACCATAATAATAATTCATAAATCACTTCACATACTCCGCAACCCTATTCCTTCCAACCTGTTTGGCACCTAAATATAAGGCGCGGTCGGCACAGCGGATTAAACTCATTTCTTCATCTGTATCGTCTGGAGCGTTGGCTAAACCAATACTAACTGTTAAATATACAGTTACTTTCTGTCGTTCGTCGGATAAATCATTGTAAATTACAAATCGTTCATCTTCTATCCTTCTACGAATCCATTCACCAAAGTCGCGGGCTTCATCTTTATCCATGTTTGGTAACAGAACAACGAATTCCTCCCCACCGTATCGAGCGAGTAAGCCTCTATCTCCTACCATCTCTTCTAACAATTTCGCAACTTGGATTAATACCGCATCCCCACTTTGGTGACCGTATGTATCATTCACCTTTTTAAAGTAATCAATATCCACGATTAATAAAGAAACAGTACGCCACTTTCCCGTTTGTAAATATCGAAAGGCTTCTTCAATTCGATTCGTAAACACTCGGGCGTTATATAGGTTCGTTAACGAATCCCGTTCACTAGCATACTTCATTTCTTCATAATGACGAGCATTATCTAACGCTACCGCTAAATAGGAACATAAAATATCTAAAATCATCACATGATATTTTTCATAAATTCTTTTCTTCTCTGAACCGATAAAGAGTACACCTGTAACTTCATTACTTTTTACCATCGGAACACAAATTCCACTTTCCATATCAAATGGAAAATACCCCTTATTATCTTTCAGCCATTCAACTTTCGTTTTATATAATAATGGCTTTCTAAGCTTCCACGCTTTACCAATAATTCCTTCTGTCACAACGATTGGGTCGAGGCTAACAGGATCTTCTACTCCCTTTTCATAACTACGAATTAACTCTAATTTTTCGTTATTTTTATTATCAAAAACATATAAGTAATCGATTGGAAAAAGATCAATTAATTTTTCAATAAAAATATTTAGAATTTCATTTGCTTGTAATCGCTCAGTTAATTGGTGACCGAGTTCGGCAGTCCGTTGTAAATAATCATTCATTTGCTTACTCTTATTATAAAAATGCAATAAAATTTGACAACATATAACCGGAAAACTCACAAATACCAAGCTAATAATTCCAATCATATTGTATAAATAATAAAGTAATAAACTGACTGGGAAAACAATTAAAACAATAACACTTTCCCATTTAAAAGCATCCGTAAAAAAAGGTGTCCGTCTTTGATACAAGACATTATTAATAAGGTAGTAGATTAAATAATTGGAGAATAAATAAGCAACTAAATAACCAGCTGCAGGAATGATAAATTGAATATTTGTTATGTTCGTCCCAATACCATGAACTCCACCGAGTAAATAAAAAACGGCAGCACTTGATAGTGACATAACAAAATACATAATTGAATTTAAAGGAAAGGCGAATAAACGATCCTTCGTCAGTCGTAAACGGACCATTGCCGATAAAACGATAATTTGACCGAGTATTAGTTCAGCAAGTAGACCGAACTCCATAAATACAACTAACGAGATCCACTGGGTGATTGAAAAAGGGATTTGTTTTAAAACAATTGGAATACCACCAGCAATGATGGCCACGATAATAAATGCAATAAAATCACCTAAATTCGAGCCTTTAATTGGGGGAAATTGTATAATTGCATAAATATTTACTACCAAAAACAAAATTGCCCATAAACTCCATACAATTGTCTGATTTTTTCTGCTAACGTTCATAAATTCTTCCCCCCAAGAATCTGACTCTAAATAAACGCCGCTATATCACTAGGGATTTCGACCTATTTTTTGAAAAAATTCGTAAAAATCGTTAATAATATTTTAACAAATTACGCTTTATTTGTCATTATCAATTCATTTCAAAGGAAAAAGAGGCATTATTGCCTCTTTTCTATGTATAATGTACTAATTTTATTTCTTAAGAAATGATTTTGCTTCAGAAACAAAATAGATTGAGCCACAAACAATTAATATTTCATCATCAGATTGTGTAGCTAATTTATTTGATAAAAATCCTTGCCAATCTTTAACGATTTCTTTAAATGTAGCATTCGATTTTTCAAATAATTCTTCGGCAGTAGATGCCCGTGGATCATCAATTTCTGTAAAATAAATTGGATAGTCTAACTGTTCTAATGTTTGAAGCATTTCATCTACTGGCTTATCTTTTAATGCTGTAAATAGTATGGAACCTTTTTTACCAGGATAATGACGGTTTAAAGTTTCTACCAAACTATTAATACCTTCTTTATTATGTGCACTATCTAATATGACAGTCGGTTTTTCTAAAACGATATCAAAACGAGCTGGCCAATAGGCTTTTTTCAAACCTTCGCGAATATGCTCTTCTTCCACATTAATCGCGTAAAATTGACGTAAATACTCTGCAACCATGATCGCCAATGTAGCATTTTCTATTTGATGACGGCCAATCATTGAAATTTCCAGGTTTTCATATGTTTTATAAAGGGTTTTTACAGTGAAGGACTCACCGTTTTCTGTCGGGCCAAGATCTTCATATGTAAACTCTTCACCAAGTTTGTAAAGGGTAGTCCTGTTTTTCTGCACAATCTCTTCATATTTTTTAAGAATTTCTTCATTCTGTACAGTTGTGATAACTGGTTGGCCACTCTTGAAAATACCAGCCTTTTCCATCGCAATGTCCATTAAATTGTCGCCTAAAATATTCATATGATCATAGCCAACATTTGTGATAACAGAAACGAATGGATGGATAATATTCGTTGAATCATAGCGACCACCTAAGCCGACTTCAACGATTAAAATATCTACTGGATGAATTCGGGCAAAATAATAAAAGGCCATTGCTGTAATAATTTCAAATTCAGTTGGCGCACCTAATTCTGTTTTTTCCAATTCATCGGTTAACGGTTTTATCGCTTCTGCTGCTTTTACTAAGTCTTCATCAGAAATTGGATTACCATCCACACTAATTCGTTCATTGAAACATTCTACATATGGTGAAGTGAATGTTCCGACTTCCGAACCACCCTCTTGTAAAATCGAACGTAAAAAGGTCGTTGTTGAACCTTTTCCATTCGTTCCACCAATATGTACAGTCCGCAGGCGACGTTCTGGATGATCTAATTTTTCCATCATCCATTTCATCCGTTCTAGACCGGGTTTAATACCAAACTTTTTCCGATCGTTAATCCATTCGATAACGTCTTCACTCGTTTGAAACATCAGCTGCATCCCCTTTTGCTGTATATTTTGTAACTGTTTTATTATGTTTAAAGAAAGCATTTGAAAAAACACTAAAAAATAAGGCGATGTCAATAATCGCCAATAATTAATAGTAGAGATGGCGGCGACTCAAAAAAATACATTCGTATTTTTTCTCCGATGTAATGCTCCGCAGCTTAATCAGAGTCCTGCGGGAAAAGGGTGAGTCTTGAGACCCCACAGCCGAACTTGTGAAGGGAGGAGGCTCAGAGCAGCCCCTAGGAAAGCGCCCGCCACCGATGCTTATCTACTAGTTATGGAGATTGTGGACATCCCCTATCTTTTATTATAATGCTTTTATTTCTTCAAGTCTCGTTTGAATAATCGAACGTTTTTCTAAATAATCTTTTTGTTTTGCTCGTTCTGCTTCAACAACCGCTTCTGGCGCTTTTGATACGAATTTTTCATTGTTTAATTTCTTCTCAACGCGCTCAACTTCTTTATTTAGTTTTTCAAGTTCTTTTTCAAGACGCGCAATTTCTTCTTCAATATCAATTAAACCTTCAAGTGGTAAGTAAATTTCTGCACCAGAAACAACAGCTGTCATTGATTTTTCAGGTGTTTCAACATTAAGAGCGATTGTGAGTGTCTCTGGGTTACAGAAGCGTTCAATATATGATTTATTCGCTTCAAGCGTTTGAAGTGCTTTTTCATCATGAGCGCTAATAATCATTTTAATTTTCTTGCTTAACGGTGTATTTACTTCTGCACGGATATTACGTACAGAACGAATAATGTCAACAAGCAGTTTCATTTGCGCTGCCGCTTCTTTATCCGTATATTCTTCTTTCACTGTTGGCCATGGTGCAGTTGTAATGGACTCACCTTCATGTGGTAGATTTTGCCAGATTTCTTCTGTCACAAATGGCATGAATGGATGTAATAAGCGCATTGTATTATCTAAAACGTACGCTAAAATTGAGCGTGTTGTTAGTTTTGCCTGCTCATCGTCACCATATAATGGTAGTTTTGCCATTTCAATATACCAATCACAGAAGTCGTCCCAAATGAAGTTGTAAAGGGCACGGCCAACTTCACCAAACTCATATTTATCGGATAGTCTTGTAACTGTTTCGATTGTTTCATTTAAGCGAGTTAAAATCCATTTATCAGCAACGGATTTTTCACCGGATAAATCAATTTCCTCATATTTCAATCCGTTCATGTTCATTAATGCAAAACGGGATGCGTTCCAGATTTTGTTAATGAAGTTCCAAACGGATTCAACTTTTTCAGTGCTGTATCGCAAGTCTTGACCTGGTGAAGATCCTGTTGCTAAGAAGTAACGTAGAGAGTCTGCACCGTATTGGTCAATCACATCCATCGGGTCAACCCCGTTACCTAGGGATTTACTCATTTTACGTCCTTGAGAGTCACGAACTAAACCGTGAATTAACACATCTTTAAATGGACGTGTTCCTGTAAATTCAACACCTTGGAAAATCATTCGGGAAACCCAGAAGAAGATAATATCATATCCTGTTACTAATACATCTGTTGGGTAATAACGTTTCAAGTCTTTTGCACCTTCATCTGGCCAGCCCATTGTAGAAAACGGCCATAACGCAGATGAGAACCATGTATCAAGTACGTCTTCATCTTGTTCCCAGTTTTCAATATCTTCTGGTGCTTCCATACCAACGTAAACTTCACCAGTTTCTTTATGATACCAAGCTGGAATTTGATGGCCCCACCAAAGTTGGCGAGAGATACACCAATCATGAATGTTTTCCATCCAATTTCGATATGTTTTTTCAAAACGCTCTGGTACAAAATGAACTTTTGTTTCATCTGATTCTTGAATATCTAAAGCTGCTTTTGCAAGTGGCTCCATTTTAACGAACCATTGTGTTGATAAATAAGGCTCAACAACCGCATCCGTACGTTCGGAATGACCTACAGAGTGAACCATTTCCTCGATTTCAATAAGTACGCCTGCTTTTTGTAAGTCCTTTACAATTTGTTTGCGGCATTCGAAACGGTCCATACCTTCGTACTTGCCAGCATTTTTGTTCATTGTTGCATCTTCATTCATAACAACAATTTGTTCTAGGTTGTGACGATTACCGATTTCAAAGTCATTCGGATCGTGAGCTGGTGTAATTTTAACCGCGCCAGTACCGAATTCCATATCAACGTATTCATCAGCAATAATCGGAATTTCACGATTTACGATCGGTAAAATAACAGTTTTACCAATTAAATCTTTGTAACGCTCATCTTCTGGGTGAACCGCAACCGCTGTGTCCCCTAGCATTGTTTCTGGACGAGTTGTCGCAACTTGAATATAACCAGAACCATCTTTTAACGGATAACGCATATGGTAAAATGCGCCTGGAATTTCTTTATAAATAACTTCAATATCAGATAGAGCCGTTTTTGCTACAGGGTCCCAGTTAATAATGTATTTACCACGATATATTAACCCTTTTTCATAAAGGGAAACGAATACTTTACGAACCGCTTTTGATAAACCTTCATCTAATGTAAAGCGCTCACGGCTGTAGTCTAAACCTAGACCGAGTTTTGCCCACTGTTCGCGAATATGACCTGCATATTCTTCTTTCCATTTCCACGCTTCTTCTAAAAATTTTTCACGGCCTAAGTCATAACGGGATTTTCCTTCTTCACGAAGTTTTTCTTCAACTTTCGCCTGTGTTGCAATTCCCGCATGGTCCATACCTGGAAGCCATAAAACGTCGTAACCTTGCATCCGCTTCATACGTGTAATAATGTCTTGTAACGTCGTATCCCATGCATGACCTAGATGCAGTTTACCTGTAACGTTTGGTGGCGGGATAACGATGGAGTATGGTTGTTTTGTTTCATCATCTTTTGCTTCAAAAAATTTACCATTAACCCACCATTCATAACGACCTTGTTCTACCGAATTCGGATCATATTTTGTCGGCATCGTGATTTGCTCATCACTCATTTAAAACTACCTCCTATATTTATTAGGTTGGCCTCTAGTGGCTCCTAATTTGTGATTGATTTTACATACTCTAAAAATTTTGCGTTAGTTTCTCGAAAGAACTTACGACTAAAAAACAAAAACCCCATTCGTTAA
This sequence comes from Pallidibacillus pasinlerensis, assembly GCF_009996845.1. Lineage (GTDB taxonomy): Bacteria > Bacillota > Bacilli > Bacillales > Caldibacillaceae > Pallidibacillus > Pallidibacillus pasinlerensis. Next base: position 32,549 of record NZ_JAACYS010000011.1, read on the forward strand.
AGGACGAATGGAGTTATTTTCGCGGTACCACCTTTATTCACAGATGCAAAATTTGTTACGGTCGCTGTTTTAGATTGCGTTTGATGAAAACTTTTGCATAAACGCTCGTGAATTTGTGCGACATCATGCATCTGGCTCTCAATTAGATAACGGTTTTCCCGGTTGCTACTACTAAAAGTTCATAACAACTGCTCTTGGGCGACCTTCCAATAGGGCTATTTAGGAAACTTCCACCAACTGTTCCCCTCTCTAGTAAATAGCAGGCTATTGTACTCCTCCCAATCATTGCATCAACGTATGTAATTGTGATTTATATTCTATTTTATATACAAAAATTACATTTCGTCAATCATTATCCGCCTATTTTTTATAAAATATACCTTATTTTACACTTTATTCAAAAAGAAGTGTGGGAAAAACAGATTTACTACTTAGTAATAGACAACTTTTTCGAAAAATAAACAACTTCCCATTTTTTCTACATACAATAATATATATAGACGTTTTAATTAGGGATACTTCACCAAAGAAAGGCTTTTACAAGAGGGGGATTCATGTGAGGAGAAAGTATAACCCGTATTTATTGCCACCTTGGTTACGTACAATCCGCGAAATTGGAAGACAACTTATTATCCCGTTTACAATTTTTCAAGGAATACGGACATTAATTTTACCGACAACCTTTGATGTTATTTTGTTACTCGTGTTCTTACTTATTAGCGCAGCATACTATATGGATATGATTTAATTGCGGAGGATAACTCAGTTCCTCCGCATTATTTTTTGCAAGAATAATATTATGATCCGCCACTTTGATTTTGTTCAGCTGCCTGCTTTTGTTGTTGATCAATTTGTTCCATACGACTAATCACATATTCGGTATTTTTTAAACGCCAGTAACTTTTTTGAATTCGTGTCGTCATCTTTCGTTCATGATTAGCCGCCGTTCTTGTCATATACTTTTCTAATAAACGAAACATAAATCCTGGATGGGCTAAGTAACTTTTTAACAATAGTTTTTCCGTTTCCTGTAATGGATTATTGCGCATATACGTATAAATCCATTCAATACATTCTTCACATTGTTTCGGGTACGTATTTAATGCCCGTGATAAATAGGGGAGTAGATCGTGAAAGGATGAACCGATGCGACTTCTTTCAAAATTTATAAAATAACCGTATCCATTTTCATCAAGTAAATAATGATCCGGCTCTAACTTCCCGTGCACGAGAACGGAACGCATCTTTTTTTCTTCAAGCATTTTCTTTTTCCAATCTTCTAATCTTTTTAATGCATATTCATATGCCTTACGATACTCATTGTAATATTGGACAAACTCCCATTCAAAGGGTGACATATACCATTTTTGTTCTGCTTGTTGCATCCATACATCCAAAACTTCCATCTCTTTTTTCCATTGTAAGTTTAACCGTTCGTAATGTTCTTCGATTACTTCTTTATCCACCTTGATTTGTTGGGCCGTGACATGGTGGAGCCGAGCTAATTCACGAAACATCTGCTTTTCATACTCCGTTTTTTCATCTTGTTTCCCTTCTATCCACGGTGCTAAGTAATACAATTTATTATTACGCATAACCCCGTACTGATAGTTTTTTGTCGGATAAATTGGTACAAAACGATGGAAACCTTTCGTGTAAAGAATTTGGAACGTATTGTAAAAGTTTACACTTTGATGGGCAGGCATTTCTTTTAACGCATAACTTTTATCTCGGCTATAAATCCGGTACACTTTCCCATAAGGTACGATGTGATCAGGTATAATATTGTATTCTCGTAAAATATCACGAACTAGTAGTTCTTCATTTTCGTCCATGAACTCACCTCCGTTTGTAAAATTTCTGGTTTGCGTGGGCCCTTCCCTAGTTTGGAGGTTACTTTTGTGTGAATATATTTTTAAAAAATAAGACAAAAAACGGGTAAGAACCCGTTTCATATCATCCTTATATTGTGCTTGTGGACTGTTTAATTAATGGGATTTTTGCTTTTCAGGAATGTATAACACTTGCCCCTCGTAAGCGTCTTGATGTGGTTCCAGATTATTCGTTCGTAAAATTTGCGATACGGAAACATCATAGCGCTCCGCAATATTATCTAACGTATCATCTTCTTGGACAATGTAAATCTTCATTCGCACAACAGCATTTTCATCTTTTCTCGCAAAAAATTGGGTGAGTGAAATTGATTCTTTTTCAGCTTGTTCTTGATGGGAATGTAGTTTAATATTTTTATCCTCAGAGTCTTCGTCGCTTTCGTCACGAAAATCGTCGTCATCGTCACCTGATCCGTGGCTTACGAGTTCAATAGGCTTATTGTGTGAATTGGTTTCTTCTTCATGTTCTCTTCCGGCTCTTTCTTGGGAATCTGCGGTTGCCCGTGGATTTATATACGTCACTTTATTGTCTTCATCCTCAGTTTTGTGGGATGAACGAGTATCAATGTATTCCACTAAATGAGGGTGGGACTCTTCCTGCACATCGCTTTCAGTCGCATGATCTTCTTCATGACGATGACGGTTAGCTTGGGGTGATACGTCTTCTTCAAATCCTTCAACATCTAATGAAGGTGGTTCAACTTGTAACGGAATATGAGTATCGTTGTCCTCATCCTTACGTTCCTCTTTCTTCGCTTCCACAACAAAAGTGTTCTCATCTTCACCATCGAAATCGAGAATCGGCACTTCTTCATAACCTAATAGCTGATTTTGATAATCGGCTGAATCTTGAATCTCTTGTTCTTCATTACTTACAAAGTCTTCACGATTATAAACCGTTGCTTCTTCTGACTCTACACCCGTAATCGATACATCCGTTGTTATTTTTAAACTAGCATTATCTTGAATGTCATAATCAAACATGTCTATGACTACATTTAAATCTTCAATATTTTCCACTCTTGTTTTAGGTATCGTTATATCTACAGGAAAATCGTAGCGAAATTCTGAAACACCATCATTTCTCGTTTCAAAAACCGTCACATATTTTTGACCGGAAAAAGAATAAGATTCTTCTTCCCTATGTTCATCTTCATTCTTTTTATATTCACCGTACATTTTCAGTGAACCACGAATGGATACGAACTGATCTAAATCATGAATCGTAACATCAGGTTCGATCCACAAACTGAAAAGTTGCTCTAATTCTTCACCTTTCCGAAACGAAACCGTTTCTTCCAGGGAAAACTTTATAGCCGACGGTTGGTTATGTTCACTCACACTTCCTTCCTCCTCTCATATACCTTACACAGACAATTTGTCTATACGTATCATTAATATTTATGAGAAAAAGGAGGGAATTATGATATAAAGTGTTTTTGTTACAAGAGAATTCTGATTTTTGATTGGATGGGGGACTAAAGGGAATGCAGTTTTATAAAAGAAATTACTTATTAATTTTTGTTGTTTTCCTTTTGAGTGTGTGTAAAAGACATATATTTTACTATTTTAATGGGATAAGTCCTTTAGACCTTTTATAAAAGACTATTCACCGTCTTTTTCATTAGTATCAAAAGACCATAAACCTCAATTTTTCCTTCATTTTGTTTTTTACAATATAAAAAGTCTGCCTAAGCGATACAAAACTTAGGCAGACAAACAATTAGATTACCCTCTAATCTTCGCAAATGCTTTTTCAGCAGCTTCAATTGTTTTTTGAATATCTTCATCCGTATGGGCTGTTGATAAGAATAAACCTTCAAATTGGGAAGGTGGCATGAATACACCTTGTTGAATCATTTCACGATAATATGCGGCAAATAGATCAAGATTGCATGTTTGAACAGAATCATAATCAACGACCTCTTCACTTGTAAAGAAGAAGCCAATCATTGAACCACGACGATTTACAACTAATGGAATATCATATTTCGTAGCTGCTTCTTTATATCCTTTTTCAAGCATATCTGCTTTACGGTTAAATTCATCATAATCTTCCGGAGTTAAGCGACTTAACGTTTCATAACCTGCTGTCATCGCTAATGGGTTACCGGATAATGTTCCTGCTTGGTAAACTGGACCAGCTGGTGCAATTTTTTCCATAATTTCACGTTTACCACCGTACGCACCTACAGGGAGACCGCCACCTATAACTTTACCTAAACAAGTTAGATCTGGTTCGATATTAAGTAATCCTTGGGCACAATTGTAGTGAGCACGGAAGCCTGTCATTACTTCATCAAAGATTAGTAACGCACCGTATTGTTTCGTAATTTCACGTAATCCTTCTAAGAAACCTGGTTGAGGTGGTACAACCCCCATATTTCCAGCGATCGGTTCAACGATTACTCCGGCAATATTGTCACCGAATTTTCCAAAAGCAGTTTTAATACTATCTAAATCGTTATATGGAACTGTGATTGTATTTTTAGCAATTCCTTTTGGAACTCCTGGGCTATCTGGAAGACCTAAAGTTGCTACACCAGAACCTGCTTTGATTAAAAGTGAATCTCCATGACCATGGTAGCAACCTTCGAATTTTACAATAATTTCACGACCTGTGTATCCACGCGCAAGTCGTAATGCAGCCATTGTTGCTTCTGTTCCAGAGTTAACCATTCGTACCATTTCAATGGATGGAACGCGCTCCATAACTAGTTTTGCTAATTTACTTTCAAGCAATGTTGGAGCACCGAAGCTTGTTCCTTGTTCAGCTGATTTTTTTAATGCTTCAACAACACCATCATGGGCATGTCCTAAAATTAGTGGACCCCAAGATAACACGTAATCAATATATTCATTCCCGTCTATATCGTAAATTTTTGAGCCTTTGCCGCGCTCCATAAAAATTGGGTTCATGCCAACGGATTTAAAGGCACGTACGGGACTATTTACGCCCCCTGGCATTAAATGAACCGCTTCATCGTAAGCTTGTTTAGATTTTTCGAAAAAACGCATATTTTTCGCCTCACTTCTGTTTTATTTTCATGAGTATATGTAAAACTGTAAAACCACTACAACTTTATATGGTTTGGGGAGCGACGATTTTTATGTTGCACGCTCCACTATGATACAAGGGACCTGTCCCCTGATACAAGGGACCCGTCCCCCTGTTGCAAAATTACCCACGAAGCCATTTTGCGATATCTTTTGCAAAGTACGTAATGATTAGGTCGGCACCGGCACGTTTAAATGCAAGGTGTGTTTCCAGTACGATTTGTTGTTCGTCAATCCAACCGTTTTGTGCAGCAGCTTTAATCATGGAAAATTCGCCACTTACGTTGTAAGCAACAACTGGAGTATTGAATTCTCTACGCACATCGCTTAATACATCAAGATACGCCATACTTGGTTTCACAATTAGCATGTCTGCACCTTCTTCAATATCCGATGCTGCTTCACGTAATGCTTCACGACGGTTAGCAGGATCCATTTGATAAGTTTTGCGGTCACCAAATTGTGGTGCACTTTCAGCCGCTTCACGGAATGGACCATAGAATGCAGAGGCATATTTTACCGCATAAGACATAATTGGCACATTTTCAAAGCCAGCTTCATCCAAACCTTGGCGAATGGCTGCGACAAATCCATCCATCATATTTGATGGAGCAATAATGTCCGCACCAGCTTCAGCTTGTTTAACCGCAGTTTTTACTAATAATTCAAGAGACTCATCATTTATAACATCACCATTGGAAATAACACCACAGTGACCGTGATCTGTATATTCACATAAACAAGTATCTGCCACTACTAACATTTCTGGTGCATGTTGTTTAATTACTCTTGTCGCTTCTTGAATAATACCATGGGTATGGTAAGCACCTGAGCCAACCTCGTCCTTTTCATTTGGTACACCAAATAAAAGAACCGCTTTAATCCCTAACTCTAGTAGCTCATCAATTTCTGCAGGTAATAAATCTAAAGAAATTTGATCAATTCCTGGCATGGAAGAAATCGGGTTGCGAATATTTTCACCGCCTTCAACAATAAATAACGGATAAATTAAATCATCGGTTGTAACTTGATGTTCACGGACTAAATCCCGCATAAACGCTGAAGAACGTAGTCTTCGATGTCTTTTAAACTGTAAACCTTTCATCATTTTCCCTCCTAAAACGCTCCCCTATAATAGAGCACCAATTGTTTTAACATTTCATCAATCGTGTAAATTTCAGGACTAACATGGATAGGCATTCCGTATTTTTTCAACGCTTTATTCGTTACTGGCCCAATGGATACAATCACCTTACCATAAATAAATTCCAGCAAGCGATCCCCAGCAATGGAAACAAAGTTGTCCACGGTCGATGGACTTGTAAAAATAAGCACTTCAGGATTTTCACTCTCCATTACATGAACGAGTCGAACTTTATTTTCCTCTGGGAAGACTGTTTCATATATGACGACATCCTCAACAATACAGCCAATCTCCTTGAGGACTTGTCCAACAACATCCCGGGCTAAATTTCCTTTAACAACTAATATCCGTTCACCTGGAGATACTCGCTCACGCATCGCCGCAGCTAAATGATCGCCAGTAAATTTTTCTGGTACATAATCCACCATAATACCAAGACCATTTAACAATTTTTCTGTTTTCGAACCAACAGCAGCAACTTTCTTCTCTTTTGGAAAAGATAATCCCATTTCCGATAAAGTTTCCATAAAAAAGTGTACACCATTTTGACTTGTAAAAACAAACCAATCATATGTATGTATCTTTTTTACCGAATCAAATTCACGCTCACTTAAACGTTTCTTTTTAAAAGCAATTAAGGGAACTTGTAAAGGCGTCCCACCTAATTGCTTCACACCTTTTACAAGCGGATGTTCATTGTCAGCTTGGCGCATGATTAAACATTTTTTCCCATCTAAAGCTAGGGTACTTTCCCGCATCTTCTCATCTCCCAATCGAAACTAGAGGCGAAGCGATTAATAGTTTTCTTCTAATTCTTGTAAAATTTCATCGATTAAATCCTTAGCACCGCGCTCAATTAACTGATCACCCGCAACATTACCAATTTTTTCTGGATTTTCTCCTGAAACAGTTTCGATTAAAATTTCTTTTCCATCTGTTGACGCAACAAAAGCGGTTAACTCAATTTTGTTTTCATTATTAACCGTTGCATACCCACCAACTGGAACTTTACAGCTACCTTCCATTTTATTTAAAAAGACACGCTCAGCCTGTACAGCTAGAGCCGTTGACTGATCTGTGAACTTCTCAAGCCATTCAAGTAACTCTGTATCATCTTCACGACATTCAATTGCTAATGCACCTTGACCAACGGCTGGGATACAAACTTCCGGTTCTAAATACTCTGTAACGATATCCTGTGACCAACCCATTCTTGATAGGCCTGCAGCTGCTAAAATAATTGCATCATAGTCTTCTGTTTCTAACTTTCTGAGACGTGTATCAATGTTTCCACGAATCCATTTTACCTTTAAATCAGGACGCGCTTTTAATATTTGTGCCTTTCTACGAAGACTACTTGTTCCGACAATCGCCCCAGCTGGTAGTTCTGCTAAACCTTTTTTAGATTTTGAAATAAAGGCATCACGTGGATCTTCTCTTTTCGGAATCGCTCCAATTGTTAATCCTTCAGGTAAAACACTAGGCATATCTTTCATACTATGTACAGCCATATCAATTTGTTTCGTTAGCATTTCATGTTCAATTTCTTTTACGAATAAACCTTTTCCGCCAACTTTTGATAAAGTCGTATCTAAAATCTTATCCCCTTTTGTAACAATTTCTTTTACTTCAAACTCAAAAGGTGCACCTAAGTTTTTCAATTGTTCAATAACCCAATTTGTTTGTGTTAACGCTAATTTACTGCGTCTTGATCCGACGATAATTTTACGCATAATATCCTCCTGAATGTAAAAAAATTTATGTACAAAACCGCTTACTTAGTTAAAAATGAAATGAAGAAAAATTTCCGAATAAGAAAAAGTTAATTAATACGACTAAAAATGCTGAAATATTATAGTAAGCTAACTTTTTACCCGCAATATCTTTTCGTAGCTTTAAATAAACGATGACACTGTAAATAATAATAATGAGAAATGATCCGATAATTTTAGCATCTAAAATTTGTAATGTAGGAATTTTTAAAAATGCCCATTGTAATCCTAGTATAATACCGATTGTAAAAATTGGTAAACCGACAACAATTAATATAGAGGCAAATTTTTCTAACATCATTAAATCATTGAGCCTCATTAACCGTTTTCGCCATTTCTTCTTTTTCAACAATTGATACTGTATCAAGTATAGAAGGGAAAACGTACATGATAATGAAAAAACAACGTAGGCAAGAATAGATAAAAAGATATGGATAAACAATAATTCTGATATTAATTGCCCACTAACAGCTGTTTCTTGCCACTGAAACGGAGCAAACGTATATATGACTACGATAATAAAACCTAAAAGGTTCGTGAAAAAGGCGATAAATTCAATTTTCCAAATCCGAGTTACAAATATCGTAAATGTGATTAAAAGCCAACTATAAAAATAAAGTCCCTGTTCAAGGCTTAACAAAGGTAATCGACCTGTTCGGATATAAAAATCAATTACCAAAATGGTCTGTAACAACCACACAACATAAAGCAACCAGAAGGCTATCTTTTTAGCCTTCCGGTTATGCAAAAGAAAATCAATATAAAAACTGATAAGAGAAAATGCATATAGAAGTACCATTCCCTCTTGCATTCTCGCCAGAAAATTTTCCGTCATAGGCGAAAACCTCTTTCACAAGTCTCAAAATCCCATACAGTCGCAAAAAGCATTAATTCGTTTGCAGTGGTGGTGCCACTTTCCTTTCTTTGCGCTCTACTTTTTCAGCCTTTTTCCCTGGTCGTGTATTTTTTTGTTCAGATAAATTAAAGATTTGTTCGAAATAGTATAAAGCCTCATTTCCATTTGGCTCAGCAGCTAATTCTTTTATTTGTAAAATTGGATCTTTTAACATTTGATTAATGATTGATTTCATATGTTTACCAATCACTTTACGCTCACGCTCTGATAAATCTGGTAATTTTCGCTCTAAACTTGTCATAACGTCTGCTTGAATATTTAACGCTTTTTCACGCAAATTAGAAATTAACGGAATTACACCTAGAGTATTTAGCCACTCTTGGAAATCGGCCTGCGCTTCGTCGATAAAGGTTTCAATTAATTCCGCTGCCTTTTGTCGTTCTTCCATATTCGCTTCAACGACCCCTTCTAAATCATCGATATCATATAAAAACATGCTGTCTAAATCATGGATTTCAGGATCAATGTCTCTTGGTACGGCAATATCAACTAAGAAAATTGGCTTTCCTTTTCTTGTCTTTTCTACCGTTTCCATCATCGATTTAGTGATAACGTATTGGCTTGAACCCGTTGATGAGATAACAATATCGGACTGACTTAAAACGTCGATCAGATTATCTAGTGAATATGCTTCTCCATTAAATTCATCCGCCATTTCTTTTGCTCTTTCAAAGGTACGGTTAACGACCGCGATTTTATCAACGCCACTACCTTGTAAATTTTGGATAGCGAGCTTACCCATTTTTCCAGCACCAACAATGGCTACTTGTTTTCCTTGTAAATCACCGAAAATTTTTTTAGAAAGTTCTACTGCAGCATAACTTACAGATACTGCATTGGCGCCGATATCTGTTTCTGTATGAGCTTTTTTCGCGACCGTGACCGCTTCTTTAAATAAACGATTAAATACCGTCCCAATTGTTTGCTTTTCTTGAGCTAGTAGATAACTTGACCGCACTTGTCCTAAAATTTGTGTTTCCCCGATGATCATCGAATCTAATCCACAAGCAACGTTGAACAAGTGGCGAATCATTTTATCATTTTCATAAATGAACAAATACGGGTCAAATTCCGCACGTTCCATTGAAAACCATTCAGCTAAAAACTCTCTAATATAATATTTTCCTGTATGTAACTGATCAACTACGGCATAAACTTCCGTTCGGTTACAAGTCGATACAATTACATTTTCAAGAATACTTTTTCTTCCCTTTAACGCTTCCATTGCGTCACCAATTTGTGACTCTTGGAAAGACAACCGTTCCCGAATCTCTACAGGAGCTGTTTTATTGTTCAACCCCACTACAATTAAATGCATTGTTTACCTCCCAAAGAAACTCACTCTTATAGAAAATTTTATCATGTATAGTTAATAAATTTTGGATTAATTGTGAACAGAAACAGAAATTTATGATACGATAAAAACAGTCAATAAGTGGAAATTTCTTTACCATTTAATAACTATTTCTAGTTTAAAATAATTATAAATTACTTTATTTTTAGGCTACCAAACATAGGCTATTTGTTCAAGTAATATGAAGGGGATTATATTCATGAAAAAACAAAATTTATTTCCAAGTATAGTATTAATTGGCTTTGGTCTATATTTTTTCCTTCAACAAACGAACTTTCAAATCGGATTTCCTATATTCATATGGCCAACGGTGCTTTTTATTGTTGGACTAGCTTTATTAATACAATCCTATTCAAGTAAAGATTTCGAAATGATTGTTCCAAGCATTCTCCTTTTAGGATTAGGCGTCCATTTCCATTTTGTGCAAAATACAAATATTCAACTTGATCATATTGGTGTCATTATATTATTTATTGCCCTTGGTTATTTTTTACGCTATCAAAAAACGAAAAATGGTTTATTTTACTTTTGGCTTTTCCTTATTTTGGCATTAATTCAACTATTTTATGACAAATTTATGGAATGGTTTGGCGTTTTTGAGGATAAAAGTTTGAATTTCACATCATTGTGGCCAATTATTTTGATAATCGCAGGGGCGTATCTGTTCTTTTTTAGGAGAAAGTGAGTAAGGAGATCCCGAGGTGTTTGTATTTATTTTAGGGACCACCTTCATTAGGGCTTGAAGGACATTTCTGGCAGATTTTTCCGATGATTTGTCCTTCATAGTGCGCGTGAGAGACATTTATTGTGATTTTGTTCGGTGATTTGTCCTTCATCGGAGGTATGAAAGACACTTCTTGAGATTTAACGAGACAAATTGTCCTTCATAATTGGAATGATGGACATTTCGAATCTTTTTTCTCGGTGTTTTGTCCTTCATAGCGCTTATGAAAGACATTTCATCTACATTTTCTCGATGTTTTGTCCTTCATAACGCTCCTGAAAGACAATTTAACAAATTTCCCCTAACCTTTTGTCCTTCATCGCACTCATGAAAGACATTTCAACATCTTTTTCTCAAACTTTTGTCTCTCATAACGCACATGAAAGACAGTTTAGCCCTTTTACTTCATCATAATGTCCTTCATAGCGCTTATGAAAGACATTTCATCTACTTTTTCTCGATGTTTTGTCCTTCATTCCGCTCCTGAAAGACAATTTAACAAATTTCCCCTAACCTTTTGTCCTTCATCGCACTCATGAAAGACATTTCAACATCTTTTTCTCAAACTTTTGTCTCTCATAACGCACATGAAAGACAGTTTAGCTACATTTCCTGAACGTTATGTCCTTCATAGCGCTTATGAAAGACATTTCATCTACTTTTTCTCGATGTTTTGTCCTTCATAAAAATCTTCCCACTCATAATCCCGCAATCTTAAAAAACAAATAAAAAAACCGAGCATGATCGCTCGATTTTACAGGTTACAGGGGTAAGTACTCCATATCTTAATCAAACCAAGAGCCCATACCCTCCTACGATATTAGTACTCTCTCTATATCTAATCCGTCTATACTCAATCATTCGCCCGTTTTGGAAAAATTGTATAACTGAAACTAACGACAAAGTCGATGGCAACAGCTAATGTCCAAACCATTAAAGGTCTTACGAGGTTCTCTGTTTGTTCTGAATAACCAATTGTTAATATAATGAGCCCTAAAATCCCAGCTCCAATCACATACGCTAAGAAATGGCGGTACCAGCCTTTTCTCTCTTCTCTAGCATATTCCATGCCATACAATTTCTTTTTCACCGGACGTTCGCCACCTGCAAAACGATAGGCAAACTGTTTATCCGCCCAAGCAATCATCTGTTTACCATAGGCTACACTAACCCCAATATATATCGCAGCTAACCCATGAATGAAATCCGCAACGGCCCCATTTAACAAGTCAAAATAAGTTGCAAATAACAGTACTAAATCTACGAGCGGTGTGCATATGAAAAGAATGATACTCAGTTTGTCTTTCTTAAAAATATACCTTGCCACAAGTCCGGCGATTACGAAAACCCAAAATCCAATTTCACAGGCGATTATTAACCAGCCGATCCAACTAATCATCACAACACCTTCTCCTCATTTTTTATTTAATACAACTGTATTAAAAAGATAACATATTTTTTTATTTAGCACAAGTGTGTTAAAATAAAAATATGCCTAAAATTGTAGATCATGATGAAAGAAGAATTCAAATTGCAGAAGCGATGTGGAAAGTCATTGTGGAAGAAGGTTTGGAAAATGCAACGGTAAGAAAAGTTGCCCAAGCTGCTAACCTTTCCGTCGGAGCATTAAGACATTATTTTCCATCCCAATCCGAGTTATACGCTTTTTCAATGGAGCTCGTATCAGAGCGAGTTCAAACGCGGATTGCCTCGAAAAAATATGACGGCTCTCCGATGGAAGTTTTAAAAAAAATTATAAGTGAAGTGCTACCAGTTGATGAAGACCGTCGGGTTGAAATGGAGGTGTGGTTCGTATTTTCTGCAAAAACACTGGTAGACCCGAATCTTAAAGCATTAAGTGAAGAAAGCTATTTTTCGATGCACCTTGGGTTCGAGAGGCTTCTTCAAAAGTTAGAACTTTCAGGACTATTACGGGAGGAAATCGACGTCGAAATGGAAGTGAATCGACTCCATGCCCTTGTTGACGGAATGGGAAGCCATCACCTCCTTCACCCTGAAATATTTACCTATGAAATGATGATGGAAACATTAATTTATCATTTAAAAACTTTAATGAAGTCATAGAACTCATTCATTTGGAGAGGGGAATTTAAGATTAAGTTTAAAAAAAGAATTGCCATTTTACTTGGGCTAATTTTCATCATCATATTTTTCTACTATCAAAATAACTATATTGTTAAAACAACTTTTACCATCCAATCAGACGAGTTACCAGAAAGCTTCCACAATTATAAAATTGTTCATCTATCCGACTTACATAATAAAAAGTTCGGTAGTGAACAAAAGTATTTGCTTGAAAAAATTGTGGTGGAAAAACCAGACCTTATTGTTTTTACTGGGGATTTAATAGATTCAAGGCGCTATAATGAAAAGCCAAGTCTAACATTAATAGAACAATTAGTGGATTTAGCACCTGTTTACTATGTAACAGGCAATCATGAATGGAAATCGGGAAAATATGAAGCTTTGGAAGAAAAACTGAAAAAACTCGGAGTCCACATTTTGAAAAACGAAACGATAACAATTACCAATGGTTCTGACGAAATTTATATTACAGGTTTGGATGACCCAACATTTAGTAACGAAAACAGTGAATCTGAAATTATGGAACAATTTTTGACTGAGGTAGCTAGAAACTTCCATCCCAACCAATTTCATATTCTATTATCCCATCGGCCAGAGTTATTTCCTCTTTATGCTGAATATAGATTTGATCTCGTTTTTTCAGGACATGCCCATGGTGGACAATTCCGTCTGCCATTCATCGGTGGGTTAGTTGCACCAAACCAAGGCTTGTTCCCGAAATATACTGCTGTTGATCACCATATTGATCAAACGACGATGATTGTAAGTCGTGGTCTAGGTAATAGTATTATTCCCGTTCGAATTTTTAACCGTCTAGAAATCGTTGTTGTTACTTTACAAGTAAACACTAAAACTTTTTCACGAAAATAATAGGAGTAGCATCCATCCAATTTCGGATAAAGCTACTCCTTTTTCATGCGAATTATTCTTCACTATTTTCTACTACTTGTTCACCATATATATACTGTTGAATGACGTTCCAAGCCTCATCTTTACCTTGTCCAGTTTCGGAAGAGAAAAGAATAAGGTGGTCACTTTTTTCCATATCCAACGTTTCTTTTACGACTTTTAAATGTTTTTGCCACTTTCCTTTTGGAATTTTATCCGCTTTAGTCGCAATAATAATCGTTGGAATCTTGTAGTATTTCAAGAAGTCATACATCATCACATCATCTTCTGTTGGTGGATGACGAAGATCAACAATTGAAACTACACATTTCAATTGTGGTCGTTCGGTTAAGTAGGTTTCAATCATTTTACCCCACTTTTCCCGTTCTTTTTTCGACACTTTCGCGTAACCATAACCAGGAACATCGACAAAATAAAACTCTTCATTAATTAAGTAAAAATTCAATGTTTGTGTTTTTCCTGGTTTAGAAGAAGTTCTCGCTAAACTTTTACGATTTAACATTTTATTAATGAAGGATGATTTCCCTACATTCGAACGACCGGCAAGGGCAATTTCAGGTAAATCTCCTTCAGGATATTGAGCTTTTGAAACAGCACTCATTACGATTTCTGCACTTTTAATTTTCATTCGTTCCACCTACTATTGCTTCGTTTAATACTTCTTTTACATGTGTTACAGGTATATATGTTAAATCTTTTTTCACGACTTCTGGTACACCTTCAAGATCCTTTTCATTATCTTTTGGAATAATGATGCGTTTTAAACCTGCACGATGCGCACCTAATGATTTTTCCTTCAGTCCACCAATTGGTAGAACGCGACCGCGTAATGTGACTTCACCAGTCATTCCCACTTCACGGCTTACTGGTTTACCAGTTAAAGCAGACACTAACGCCGTTGTAATGGTAATCCCTGCTGACGGTCCATCTTTCGGTACGGCACCTTCTGGAACGTGAATATGAATATCATATTTTTCATGAAAATCAGATGCAATTCCTAATTTTTCAGCATTGGAACGGACGTAACTGAAGGCCGCTTGTGCCGATTCCTTCATCACATCTCCTAATTTTCCTGTTAAAACTAATTTTCCTTTACCCGGTGCGAGGGCAACTTCGATTTGCAAAGTATCGCCACCAACGGCTGTATAGGCTAAACCAGTTGCAACACCGACTAAATCTTCTTGTTCTGCCATACCATAACGGAAGATTTTTTTACCTAAAAATTCTTCAATATTTTTTTCCGTCACAATAACTCGTTTCTTCTCTTCCGAAGTTATAATCTTCGCTGTTTTACGGCAAATTTTCGCAACAGTTCGCTCCAAACCACGAACCCCTGCTTCACGGGTATAATAACGAATCATTGAGGTAATCGCGTCATCACGAATTTGTAGCTGACTCTTTGTTAAGCCGTTTTCTTTTATTTGCTTTGGAATTAAGTAATCTTTTGCAATATGCAATTTCTCAAGTTCCGTATAACCAGCAATTGAAATAATCTCCATCCGGTCACGTAACGGTCCAGGAATGGTACTTAAATCATTCGCTGTTGCGATAAACATTACTTTCGAAAGGTCATATGTTTCTTCAATATAGTGATCACTGAAGTTTTTATTTTGTTCAGGGTCCAATACTTCAAGCATCGCTGCTGATGGGTCGCCACGGAAATCGTTCGACATTTTATCTATTTCATCAAGTAAAAAGACAGGGTTAATCGTTCCTGCTTTTTTCATTCCTTGAATAATGCGTCCCGGCATCGCACCGACATACGTTCTACGGTGACCACGAATTTCAGATTCATCTCGCACACCACCGAGGGAAATGCGTACAAATTTTCTACCTAAGGAACGAGCGACGGATTTTGCTAAACTTGTTTTACCTACCCCAGGAGGTCCAACGAGGCAAAGAATCGGTCCTTTAATAGAAGCCGTTAATTTTTGTACTGCTAAATATTCTAGGACACGTTCTTTCACTTTTTCTAATCCGTAATGATCTTCATCTAACACTTTTTGTGCCTTTTTAATATTTATATCGTCTTCCGTAGCTTCAGTCCACGGTAAATTAATTAACCAATCTAAGTATGTGCGAATAACTGAACTTTCAGCAGATGTGCTCGGTACTTTTTCATACCGTTCTAATTCCCGAGTCGCCGCATTATAAACATGTTCTGGCATCCCTGCATTTTCAATTTTTTCACGAAGCATTTCAACTTCGCCGGCTTTACCTTCTTTATCACCTAGTTCTTTTTGAATTGCCTTCATTTGTTCACGAAGGTAATACTCTTTTTGTGTTCGCTCCATGGAACGTTTCACACGTTGACCAATTTTCTTCTCAAGGCGAATGACTTCTTTTTCATTATTTAAAATGGTAACAATCATATTTAGTCGTTCTTTAATATCAACCGTTTCTAACACTTCTTGTTTTTGCTTCATTTTTAACGGCAAATGTGAAGCGATAATATCCGCTAAACGGCCAGGCTCTTCAATATCTTGAACCGTTGCAAAAGTTTCTGCAGATACTTTTTTCGATATTTTTATGTATTGTTCAAATAAGTCTAAAACCATTCGCTCAAGTGCTTCAACTTCTGCGTCCTTTTGCGTATCCGGTTCGAGAACTTGCACCTCAACTTCATAAAACTCATCATTTTCGATGAATTTTTCAATTCTTCCACGACTTAAACCTTCCACTAACACACGGATTGTACCGTTTGGAAGCTTTAACATTTGTTTTACACGGGCTAACGTTCCCTTTTTATAAATCTCTTCTTCAGTTGGTTCGTCTATTGATACTTCCTTTTGAGCAGATAGGAAGATGTAATTATCATTCATCATTGCATGCTCAAGCGCTTGCACCGATTTATCTCGTCCAACATCTAAATGCATGACTGTTGTCGGATATACTAACAGTCCGCGAAGTGGCAGGAGGGGAACGATCTTCGTTTGTTGTTCTACCATTGTGATACCTCCAATTTTTAAGAAAAAATATTATTATGTATCATTTTAATTTAAAAAATATGTATTATGTAATGATAATTTCAGTAAAAAAGTAAAAAAAGTGAAAAAGGGGTAATATAAAAATTTTAACCTATTTAAGTGAAACTGTCTAATTGAAAGCCGGTAAAGTGTGAAGTTACAGATGGTCAACTGTATTATGAATAATTTCGATCATTTTTTCAATGCAATTGCTTCAATATTGTTTCTTTTTTAATCTTCCTATTGTTATTAGATTTATCAGTAAAAGTTGTGAATAATGTAGAGTGGCGTTTAATTTTGTATAAAAGTCACTTTTTACAAAAAAAGCCGGTTTGTATAAGACAAACCGTTTTGGAGTGGCATTACTAAATTATATACTTTCTTTTTGCTCTACTTGATAAGACATGGCAGTTTGATCCCTTTCGAAATTGTTGTCTTGTGTAGAGTCTTTATCTTTCATTGGTAATTTATCAAAGGCATGTTGGAATACCTCTTTTAATGAAGTGACCGGAATAATTTCGACCCCTTTTATTTCTTTTAAAATGGACTCCATATTTTCCTTCGGGATAATCACTTTCTTTACTCCAGCTCGTTGGGCGGCCTTGATTTTTGTATATACTCCACCGACTGGTTTTACACGACCACGAATACTTATTTCTCCCGTCATGGCAATAGTATTTTTCACTGGTAATTTATAAATGGCGGAATAGATTCCTGTTGCCATCGCGATTCCTGCAGATGGACCATCTACGGGGATGCCACCCGGGAAGTTGACGTGAATATCGTATTCATTGGCAGGAACACCAAAGGAACGAAGAATTGTAATGACATTTTCAATGGAACCTTTCGCCATACTTTTTCTGCGAATTGATTTCCCTTGTCCACCAATACTTTCTTCTTCAACGATTCCCGTTATGTTAATAGAACCTTTTTCAAGGGCTGGAATGGCAGTTACTTCGATTTCCAGGAGCGCCCCACTATTCGGTCCGTAAACGGCCATCCCATTAACCAAGCCAACTTCCGGTTTTGGATGAATTTTGTATTCCATTCGCGGTGAAAGCTGACTAGAATGAATAACCCATTCGATATCTTCATCTTTTATGTAATCACGGTTGTTCGTGATGGCTAGTCCTGCAGCAATTTGCACCATATTAACGGCTTCTCGTCCATTTTTTGCGTATGTAGAAATTTTTTCAAGACCATAGTCACTAATCTTCATTTTTACTTTCTCACAAGAACGTTTCGCAATCTGGACAACTTCTTCTTGATTGAGTTCGCGGAAGAACACTTCTAAACAACGGGAACGAATGGCAGGTGGAATTTCTTCTGGAGTTCTCGTCGTTGCCCCAATTAACCTAAAGTCAGCAGGTAGACCATTTTTAAAAATATCGTGAATATGATTTGGGATTTGCATATTTTCTTCACTATAATATGCACTTTCGAGAAAAACTTTCCGGTCCTCTAAAACTTTGAGTAACTTGTTCATTTGAATCGGATGTAGTTCCCCGATCTCATCGATAAAAAGTACCCCACCATGGGCATTGGTTACCGCACCTTGTTTTGGTTGAGGAATACCGGCTTGTCCCATTGCCCCGGCACCTTGATATATTGGGTCATGAACAGAACCGATTAGCGGATCAGCGATACCCCGTTCATCAAATCTTGCTGTTGTAGCATCAAGCTCGATGAATTTTGCGTGTTTTGAAAAGGGGGATTTTGACATTTTTTTCGCTTCTTCAAGGACAAGTCTTGCTGCGGCTGTCTTCCCAACACCTGGAGGTCCATATATAATAACGTGCTGGGGATTCGGTCCACATAAACCTGCTTTTAACGCTTTGATTCCGTCTTCTTGACCGATAATATCTTCGAAGCTCGAAGGTCGCACTTTTTCCGCTAACGGCTCAGTCAGTTTTATCGAACGTAACTTTTGTAATTGTTCCATTTCTTTTCTCGATTCCCGATCAATTGAAACTTTCTGTGTCCGCTGTCCTCTAAGTAAGTTCATAAAATACAGCCCTATGATCACACCGAAAAATAATTGAACGAGTAACACTATGCCTGTAAAATTCATGAATTTCCCTCCAAAACCTGTTACCTATTTGGAAATAGTATCTCCGATTCGAGATTGGAATAAACAAGAAATTATGGGGAGAATGTGGAAATATTTAGAGTAGGTGGGCTTTGGTAGTTTAGTGTACTGTAGCTTGTTTCAATGTGAGTAACTAGAAGAGCTACTTGAGTACGGATTTGATTTTGTTTTTGAAATGATGGGGCTTATGATGGGGGGATTGACAAATTGAGAAGGGATCTATTCAGAAAGTCTATTAGGACACTTATATTGAACAATTTGAGACAAGTTCTTTCGCGAAATGTCCTTGAGACGACCACTTGGGGACATTTTGAAGACTACTCGAAAGCGTTTCTTTGAGAACGCTGATCGATGACATTTCGGTGCTAACACACTACCGTTTTGTCTGCGAGAGCCATTCTCAGGGACATTTCAGTGCTACTACGCAAGCATTTTGTCTGTGAGATCACTTCTCGGAGACATTTCGGTGCTTTCTCACAAGCTTTTTGTCTTTGAGAACGCTGATCGATGACATTCCGATGATACCACACTTCCGTTTTGTCTGCGAGAGCCATTCTCGGGGACATTTCAGTGCTACTACGCAAGCATTTTGTCTGTGAGATCACTTCTCGGAGACATTTCGGTGCTTTCTCACAAGCTTTTTGTCTTTGAGAACGCTGATCGATGACATTTCGGTGCTTTCTCACAAGCTTTTTGTCTTTGAGAACGCTGATCGATGACATTTAAGTGCTTACACACTAACGTTTTGTCTGCGAGAACCATTCTCAGGGACATTTCAGTGCTACTACGCAAGCATTTTGTCATCGAGATCACTTCTCGATGACATTTCGGTGCTTTCTCACAAGCTTTTTGTCTTTGAGAACGCTGATCGATGACATTTAAGTGCTTACACACTAACGTTATGTCTGCGAGACATCTTCTCGGAGACATTTCAATTCATTCTCACATGCATATTGTCTGCAAGATCACTTCTCAATGACATTTCAAGCCTTCACCGTCAAATTTTGTCATTGAAACTCACTATCGATGACATTTCACACCACACCCCATTTCATATTGTCTCAGACATCACCAACTCCCACCACGACACATCCCCCATCCACAAAAAAAGCAAACAGCCTCACACATAAGACTGTTTGCTCCCTAATTCCTCTATATTACGCAGATGTTTTTTCTTCCTCTGCGATAGAACCATCTTTCAAAATCAATTGAGGACGTTTGTTGTCTGTTACGGATTCTTTCGTAATGACACATTTCGTCACATCCTCACGTGATGGCACTTCAAACATCACATCTCGCATGATGGATTCAACGATGGAACGTAAACCACGAGCACCTGTTTTACGCTCAATAGCTTTTTTCGCAATTTCACGTAGTGCTTCCTCTTCAAACTCAAGTTCAACATCGTCCATCTCTAATAATTTTTGATATTGTTTAACGAGTGCATTTTTCGGCTTTGTTAAAATTTCAACTAATGCATCTTCGTCTAGTTTTTCTAACGTAGCGATTACCGGAATACGACCGATAAACTCAGGAATTAAACCGAAGGATAATAAGTCCTCAGGTAATACTTTTGATAGTAAATCCTCGTTATCTTCAACAACTGTTGATTCAGAACCGAAACCAATTACTTTTTTACCTAAACGGCGTTTAATAATTTGTTCGATTCCGTCGAAGGCACCGCCTACAATGAATAGGATATTCGTTGTATCAATTTGAATAAATTCTTGATGTGGATGCTTACGACCACCTTGAGGGGGAACGCTTGCCACTGTACCTTCTAAAATTTTAAGTAATGCTTGCTGCACACCTTCACCACTTACATCACGTGTAATTGAAGGGTTTTCCGATTTTCGAGCAATTTTGTCGATCTCATCAATATAAATTATTCCTTTTTCAGCACGTTCTACATCGTAGTCAGCTGCTTGGATTAATTTAAGTAAAATGTTTTCAACGTCTTCACCTACGTAGCCCGCTTCAGTTAATGAAGTAGCATCCGCAATAGCAAATGGAACATTTAAAATACGAGCTAACGTTTGCGCAAGTAATGTTTTACCACTACCTGTTGGACCGATTAAACTAATATTACTTTTTTGTAGTTCCACATCATCAACTTTACTTTTCGTGTTGATTCGTTTGTAATGGTTGTAAACCGCTACAGCTAAAGTTTTCTTCGCTGCATCTTGACCGATTACATATTCATCAAGGATCTCACGAATCTCAATTGGCTTTGGAACATCTTTAAATTCTACTTCTTCTTCGTTACCAAGCTCTTCTTCCACAATTTCAGTACATAATTCAATACATTCATCGCATATATAAACGCCTGGACCAGCAACTAATTTACGTACTTGATCTTGTGTTTTACCACAGAAAGAACATTTCAACTGTTTATTTTCTTCATTAAATTTAAACATAAAGCTCACCCCTTTAAACTTTTCAAAACCAACGTAAGCTCATTTAATACGGTCTCATTTATTTATTGTTCTTTATTCAATTATATGTATATGGATTGTATCATATTGTTCGAAATAAAAGAAAACAAAATGATTTATATTTATGTATAGTTTGTACAAACGATAATTATTAATATTAGGTAAAAACTAGGTGAAAAAACGGTCTAATTATGTTTGATTGTGTGAAAGCATGTTGTGGTAAAAAAATCGATCAAATGCTGGATGTCAATTCATAAATGTATGAAGTATTCGTATCATTTTGAATGTGAAAACAAGGCACGAAACTCAAATGAATCGCGCCTTGTTATCTTGTTAGTAAAACGAATTTGAATTACGTCTATATTTTATTCAGCTAATTATCCAGCCGCTTCTTCAGTTGCTTCAACTTCTTTACGATTTTCAACTAATAATTCAACTGCTTTGTAAAGTTTTAAATCGTCTTTAATTGAATCTGTAGAACCTAAGATTTGTTTAATTTGGTCAACTGGAAGGTTGTACATTTCAGACATTCTGTTTAATTCTGCGTCAACTTCTTCATCAGTTACTTCGATGTTTTCAGCTTTAGCGATAGCTTCTAGAGTTAAGCTTACACGAACGCGTTTTTCAGCGTCAGCTTTCATTTGTTCTTTTAATTCGTCTTCTCCTTGGCCAGAGAATTGTTTGTAAAGATCAAGGTTTAAGCCTTGAGCTGCTAATTGTTGTTCGAATTCTTTAATCATACGCTCGATTTCATTTTCAACCATAACTTCTGGTACATCGATTTCTGCGTTTTCAGCTGCTTTTTCGATTAATGTATTTTCGATTGTATGTTTTGCAGTATGTTCTTTTTGTTCTTTTAGACGGTTTTTGATTTTTTCACGTAAAGCATCTAAAGTTTCAACTTCGTCATCAACGTCTACTGCGAATTCGTCATCAAGTTCAGGTAATTCTAAACCTTTAACTTCATGAACTTTTACTTTGAATACAGCGTCTTTACCAGCTAATTCTTCAGCATGGTATTCTTCTGGGAATGTAACGTTAACTTCTTTTTCTTCACCAGCTTTAACGCCAACTAATTGCTCTTCGAATCCAGGAATGAATTGACCAGAACCTAATTCTAGAGAATGGTTTTCAGCTTTTCCACCTTCGAATGCTTCGCCATTTACGAAACCTTCAAAGTCGATTACAACTGTGTCACCTTCAGCAGCTGCTTCGTCTTCTTTAACAACTAATTCAGCATGACGTTTTTGAAGTTCTTTAATTTCGTTTTCAACTTCTTCGTCAGTTACTTCAGTGTCCACTTTTTCAACTTCTAAACCTTTATAATCACCAAGTTTCACTTCTGGTTTAACTGTAACTTCAGCAGTTAAAATTAAAGTTTCACCTTTACCGATTTGCTCGATATCAATTTCAGGTTGTGAAACTGGCTCAATACCTGTTTCTTCAACAGCTTTAGAATAAGCTTCAGGTAAAACGATATCTAAAGCATCTTGGTATAATGCTTCCACACCAAAACGTTGTTCAAAGATTGGACGTGGAACACGACCTTTACGGAATCCTGGAATATTTACTTGTTTAACTACTTTTTTGAAAGCTTGATCAAGGGCTTTATTAAATGTATCAGCATCAACTTCAATTGTTAATTTCCCTTGATTGCCTTCTAATTTTTCGAATTTTGCAGACATACCTGTTTTCCCTCCAACATCTATTTATCAATAATATATATTGTTCTTGTAGTGACACCTTGTGTTCCAATATGTAATAGCAAGTCCAAAGGCAACAAAAAAAGACCTTCTTGCACTTTTCAAACTTATTTTTACAAGGCATATAAAAAAGAACAGAAATTCTAACCCTATCATTATATCATAGGTTAACGATGTTTCAACACATCTAATCGAATTTACTTAAACTAAACAAATATAAAATACCGTATTTTTTCATTTTTATCTACTTAAAAGTTATTTAATAAATTGTGCTTCAACCATTTGTACAAAAGCTTTTGCTTCCTCTATTTGGTCCGTTGAGAGCTGATCGGAATATTCCTTTATAAACTCAATTTCTTCCAGATTTTGGCTAAAATAGGAAGCTGTTATGGAAATAATTGCCAACGCCCATTGGAGAGGATTTTGAAATTCTTTTTCCAGTGGATAAATGGCAAAAAAGAAGTTTTCACATAACGTAATGGCATTTTCGAGTAAACTCGGATTATCATCACTCAAAGCTTCTTTTATATATTGTTTTACTTCGAGGGAAAACGGTACTGCTTGAACAGAAAAATATTGAGCTGGATTAAGATTGATTGGTTTTCCAAATTTATTCACCTGTATTTCGTGTTCAAATCCTTTTTCCTTCAAAGCATTGATGATAATAGTTTTAATAAAAGGATCTTCCAATTCGTTTTGTAAAAATCTTTCAATTTCCTGTAAATATGTATGTATATCCTCCAAATCAAGTTCCATTATATTTTGTATAACGCGTTGAAAATCACCTTTAAAAAGATCCTTTGGATTACGTTGTTGCTTAATCTTCATTTCCTTTGCCAATTTTTCGCTTAATTGCAGCAGCTCTGTATATTGCTCGACTTTATGACTCGGGATTTGTTCCTCGTCTAATAGCATTGTTAACAAAGTGTTAATTTTTTTATACTCATGTAATTGAAAAAGAACGGTAACATAAAGTTCAACAACGTCAAAATATTCACCAATTCCAAAGCGCATCATTTCTTCTAAAATTTGTTTTGCCTTGGTAAAATTTCCTTGTTGAACATAGGCGATAGTTAGCGTATATAATATATCGGCATTTTCGTCATCGATGCGTTTTGCTTCTTCCAAATATTCGATAGCCTCACTCACATTTCCTTCTTCTAAACAATTTCTACCTTTATTTAATAAACGTAATTCGAGTTGCGGAAAAGGAATGACTTTATCTTGTTCTTTCGGATCTTTTTTCATAAAAAATCCCACACTTTATCTATATTTTCTTTGGCTAGTGTACCATGGTTTATGTTGAAATTCAAAGGTATTAAAGTTATGATGGAAATTTTAAAAAAGAGGGAAACACTCCCCCTTTTTACGCAAATAATTTTTCAAATGTTTTTTTACCAACAATCGCATCGCGGGTTAACCCATTATCCCGTTGGAATGCTAATACTGCAGTAGCCGTTGCATTCCCAAAGACACCATCAAGAAATTTTGGATCGTATCCTTTACTGAAAAGCATACCTTGAATTATTTTTGTAAGATTCCCTTTTGCACCTTTATACACATTTACAGTGGCGGCTCTTGTTTTCGGTCCCCAAATGCCATCGACTTTTAATCCGGCATTAAATTGTTTATTTAATTCGGTTTGGAATCCTTTAATCGCTGCTTTCTTCGTGCGTGGGCCATAGATTCCATCAACTACTAAACCGCTATTATATTGACTGTTTAACCATTGTTGGAACTTTTTAATATTCGCATTACCAGAAGGCTGTTTATTTTGCGGTGGCTTAGGTTGGGGTTGTGGAGCGGGACGTAGTACAGGTTCTAGTTCTGGGGCTGGTGTAGGTTGCTCTTTTGGCGGTGATTTCACAGGATCTTTTACTGTCCCACCAAGTGCCTTCACAATGCCATTACAAGTCCATTGGGCTAATTCATCCACTTGATTGATTAAAATGTCCTCATCATTCATATTCGAAATAAATGCGTATTCAATTAAAATTGCAGCCATATTTGTTAGACGTAATACAGCAAAATTGGCCCGCTTTTTACCACGATCGCGAATGCCGATATTATTAGCAATTTCTTCATGAACAGCATTTTGGAAATCCTTTGTTGATTTAGATACGGAACCATTGTAAATAAAAGTTTCAAATCCGGTCGCCGATTTATTTACTGCCGAGTTGTTGTGTAAACTAACGAAATAGTCTGCACCTAATTGATTAGCAAAACTCGCACGGCCGGAAAGGGAAATAAATTTATCCGTCGACCGGGTTAAAGACACATCATGACCATGTTTTTCAAGCAAAGTCTTAAGCCGTTTAGCAACATTTAATACATTATCTTTCTCTTTTGAACGACTGCCAACCGCTCCCGGATCATGACCTCCGTGTCCCGGATCTATCACAATTTTGGCCATAAATCATTCACCTCTTCACCATCGCCAAACACGTGATTTTCTGGGGCGTGATAACATTCCTCACACATCATTTCACCGTTGAACGATTCTAAAACATCGATTTCCTTCTCACACACAACACATTCTGTAATAGCTTTCATGTCACTCCTCCTTTATAATTTACATTATTCATAACTTCACTAGTGGAAACAGCAAAATCGTTAAAAAGTGTGGTACAGGGGTGTGGTACAGGGGGACGGGTTCGGTGTTTCATTTGGTGCTTAATTGTGTTTTCAAAAAACAAACGCGGGTTAAATATGTAGCTAACATTGATGTTCGAAAAATTTGTACAGTAAACTAATAGTAAATTA